>JAJQDO010000196.1 GCA_021202175.1 Clostridiales bacterium
TGTTGCTTGGGATGGTGTGATCCGGAAGTTCCGGTTGCTTCGGCTTCCTGTTCCCTCTTGCGGGAGGCCACCGAAAAGCGGAAGCAGAGTAATAATAAAAAAAGGACAGGTTGTTGCATAATTCTTCTTCCATTCTAATAATTTATCATATGCTTTCCTTTTAAAATACATGGATATACCTCCGATTGTTCCTGTTTGTTCCAGGCCGCTTTAATCCCGTAAAGTGCAGATGTTCAATAACTTTTTTTTCAAAGAAATGCATTTCTTCAAAATTTTTTTCTTAGAAAAAATGCATTTCTTCAAAATTAATTTGCAGCAAAAAGTGCATTTCTTCAAAATTTTTCCCATCAGGGATAGAATCGCGCTGTTCGTTGGTTTGATTTTAGCCATGAAAAAATGGAAAAACCTCCGTTCTCCCACAAATTCAAGGGAAGAATGGAGGTTTTGTATGGAAGTGTATGAATGTATATTTGTCGCCAGCTTCATGATTGTATTTGGAGCTTTATGATTGCATTTGGTTCCCCACAGTGGAAAGACGTTTCTTTAAGGTCGGTCCGATGATGATCGTGAGGATAATCTTGGCGAGATCACCTGGTATGTATGGGATAACGCCTGCCCGTAATCCAGCGATAAAGGTCAGGTTTGCCTGAAAGCAAAGCCACGCTGTGCCGAAAATATACAGGATGATGGTGGCAACGACCAGCCAGAAAAAGAGAACAAATTTGTTGGAATATTTTTCAAAAGCCAGTCCGCAAATGACGGATACGATGAGGTACGCAATCAGGTATCCGCCAGTAGGTCCAAGAAGTTTTCCGAGGCCGGAGCCGAAGGACGAAAAAACCGGCATGCCAATGAGTCCGATGATCAGATATAGCGCGCAGCTGATTGTGGCTAACTTCCAGCCTAACAGGCAGGCAGTCATATAGACGACGAAGGTCGCCAGGCTGAGCGGCACCGGACTGATGGGAATCGGAATGGAAAATGGACTGAGAATGCACATGATGGCGGTCATAATGGCCACCATGGTCATCTCATAGGTTGTAAAGGCTCTTTTTGTTGTTTTGGTTGCGGTTTGTACATTATTTGACATAGTAATCCCTCTTTGAAAATTTAAGTGATGGAAAAGCAGGTAATCTACTGTTTATGGTATGTGAACAGCAGCAATTTTGTCCGATTTAAGTGCACCTGATGACCTGGGGGCAAACCTGACACTTGCTTATTTCCATGGTTGGTTGTATCATAGAACCAATTGTAAATGTTGATGGCTTAATTGTCAACTATTATTTTGACAAAAAGGTTAACAATTATTCGGTGATTGTTTCCTTTGGTTTTGTAATAAATTATATAAGAGTGAGAGAAATGAATGATCAAACAGGGAGAATTACGGTGTATTACTGTTTTCAATCAAGTGTAGACAGTAAAAACAGATTATAGAACATACTATGGAGGTAAGTGAAACGATGAGCAGAGGAACTATGACACAATATAATATAGAAGAAATAAAATGTCCTCAGTGCGGGAAGATACACCATATGAAAAAATATTCGTTCATCAATGTGACGGAGAAGCCAGATATGAAGGAAGATATATTAAAAAATCGCGTATTTTATTTTAACTGCGATGATTGCAATCTGGTTGCGCCATTGACGTATGAGAGCATGTATCTGGACAGTAAAAAGAAGCTTGCCATCTGCCTGGCTACGGAAGAGACTGATATGGAAAATCTGGAAGCCTGGGATAAGAAAAAGGGGATGACCTGTCGTCTGGTCGATAATATCAATGATCTGAAAGAGAAAATCATGATCAGGGACAATCATCTGGATGACAGGGTGATTGAACTGGTGAAGATTCAGTACCTGCGGCAGTTGGACAGGGAATTGGAAAATGATACGCTGATGAATATTCTCTTTGATTATCATGGAGAGGAAAAATGCTTTCTTGTCTTTTTTGAGAAAAAGGGAATTGGAAGAATGCCGTTAAATATGGATTTTTATAAAAAAACAGAGCAGGAATATGCCAACCAGATCTCGGCACATTCCGATGATTCTTTTATGAAAGTTGATATGGAATGGGCTGGTGATATCTTTTTTAAGCGTTCTTGAGATGGCAGAATGGAAAAGTATCCTGTGGTGACAAATTGCAGGAGAAATTATAAAAATTTTTCTTGCGCTTATATAGTGGTTATGCTATAATAAGAAAGCTGTTTGGAACGATATGATTGATGTCTGCGTCTGATACCTCTGAAAGTGTATTGCGTGGACATAACTATTTGTCAGAATAATATATGATTAGAAGAGGTGAAGAAGATGCGTGAGGGAATCCATCCAAAGTATTATCAGGCTAAGGTTGTCTGCAACTGCGGCAACGAGTTCGTTACAGGTTCTACAAAACAGGATATTCATGTAGAAATCTGTTCAAAATGTCATTCATTTTACACAAGACAGCAGAAGGCTGCGAAGGCACGTGGACGTATTGATAAGTTCAATCGTAAGTATGGCATGGTTCAGAATTAACAACCATATGGTTTTTAAAGAAGCGGCGGCGCTGTTATCATGATTTTCATATCGTGATTTTGGCGTCGTCGTTTTCTGTTTATTTCTCGGAAGGGATAGTGAGGTCGATGGAGTGTGCGATATTGACGAATGACGATAAATATACGATTTTCAAAGCAGGAAGTAGGGTTATCCGTTTTAAGTCACCGTATTCGCTGGAATACTATAGCAAAGTTAAGGAATGGGATAATGGATATATTGTAGTTTTGGCAAAATATAAACATAATGAGAACTTGATTGAAGAATATATCGATCTCACACCGATATTAGATGATCTTTATATTGACCAAGATAGATTTTTAGAACCTATAAAGGAGGTAATTGTTAAAAATGCCGGATATCAAGAAAATAGCTGATGAAGCCGATATGATTGTTGAAGGTTACGCTTTTACCAAATGTGATTTAGGATACAGAGTTATAAATCTCAATAATCCAGAAAGTGCAGTTGTTATTTCTGGTGAAGGAGATCCTTTGGAAATAGCAATGAACGATATTGAAGTCAGTATTGTTGTAGAAATATTTAAAAAAGACAAGGAATATCTGGAGGAGTTATATGCCTAAATATTATGAATATAAAATTTACGGCTATTATCTGTACTTTACGTCTGCTTGTACGTTGGAATGTATGCATGTCCATGCCAGTGATCGGCGATTGACTGAGGCAGGGTCAGCAAAATTATTTGTAAAAGGAAATGGGGACACGGTTGTTCAAAAAAGAGGTGTATTAACGGACATTGAATTAAAAAAGATTCAGAAATTTATTAAGAGTCATTATCAGGAAATGTATAGAAGTTGGTCAGAGTATAGCTTAAATGCTTTTTATGAAAATGATAATTTATAGTAAGCTACATATGGTCGTTTGCCATAGATTTAGAAAGGAGAACCTTTTTTGAAAAAAACAAGTATTGGCGGGCAGGCAGTCATGGAAGGCGTGATGATGAAAAACATGGAGAAATATGCGGTGGCTGTCCGCAAACCAAATCATGAGATTGAGGTAATGACGGACGAATACGAGAGCCTTGGCAGCAGATATGCGATCTGCCGGGTGCCGATCATCCGTGGCGTTGTCAATTTTGCGGAATCGCTCTATGTCGGAACGAAAACCTTGTCCTTTTCCTCTTCCTTTTATGAGGAAGAGGAAGAAGATTACAAGCCGGGGAAGATAGAACAGTTTCTGATAAACGTGTTTGGCGATAAGCTGGAAGATATCCTGATGGGTGTTACCATGGTTGTTTCTGTGATTCTTGCCCTGGGAATCTTTATGCTGCTGCCTTTTTACATTTCCAGCCTTCTCAAAAGAGTGATCGCTTCTTATACGATTCGCACTTTAATTGAAGGCGTTATCCGGGTGGCTATCTTCCTTTTGTATGTATGGCTTATTTCAAAGATGGAGGATATCAATCGTCTGTTCATGTACCATGGAGCGGAGCATAAGACGATCAATTGCCTGGAGCATGGGGAAGACTTGACGCCGGAGAATATCCGGAAGTATTCGAGACTTCATAAGAGATGTGGCACCAGCTTTATGTTGATCGTTATGATAGTCAGTATCATTGTATTTTTGTTTATCCGTGTGGATCAGGTGCTTTTGAAAACTGTACTTCGTATTCTTCTATTACCGATGATTGCCGGGATATCCTATGAATTTATCCGCCTGGCCGGGAGAAGCGATTCGAAGATTATGAATCTGTTAAGTAAGCCTGGCATGTCTCTGCAGTATTTTACGACCAGAGAACCGGATGATGAGATGCTGGAAGTGGCCATCGCTGCAGTGGAAGGCGTATTTGACTGGAAAGAATATGTCGAAGCAGTGCGCAATGACGAACTGGAAAATTGATTCTTTTGGCTGGAAATAGCCAGAGAAATGTTGCGTAGAATGACCGGAAATGTTTTTGAAAAAGCGGAGGTGAGGCCTGTGACAAGGAAAGAAGTGCGGGAATTGGCGAGGAAACGTCTCCGCGATGCCGGAATCGAAGATTTTGAATATGAGACCTGGCTTCTGCTGGATTGGAAACTGGGTGTGAGCCGTGCGGATTATTTTATGAATCCGGAAGAGAAAGTACCAGAAGAACAATGGCAGGCGCTTGCCGCTGTTTTGAAGCAGAGAGAGAAGCGGATTCCTCTGCAGTATCTCATGGGCCGCTGTGAGTTTATGGGATATTCTTTTATGGTGGATGAGCGGGTGCTCATTCCAAGACAGGACACGGAATGTTTGGTGGAATTGGCTGTGGAATCGATCCGAAAACAGGTCGATAGCCAACGGGAAATGATTGATAAACAAGAGACGGCATCTGGGATATCCGGTCTGGATATTGTTAGTATACCGGAACAGGCGCGTGATGCAGTATCCCGGAAAAACGCGCCAGTGCAAGTTCTTGATCTATGCACCGGAAGCGGCTGTATCGGCATCAGCGTTCGCTTGCTTTGCCCGGAAGCGGAAGTGACATTATCGGATGTTTCCGCAGATGCGCTGGCAGTGGCCGGGCAGAATGCGCGCACGCTTGGTGCGGAAGTTTCTCTGATACAGAGTGATCTGTTTGAGAACATTGACGGGGAAGCGACATCTTATGATTATATTCTTTCCAATCCGCCCTACATCCCCAGTAAGGTGATTGAGGGGCTGATGCCGGAGGTGCGTGACTATGAACCCCGCCTGGCGTTAGATGGAACAGTAGACGGATTGTATTTTTACAGAGAAATCGCGGCCCAGGCAACGCGCTATTTGCGGCCGGGAGGCTGGCTGATGCTGGAGATCGGGCAGGAGCAGGGTGAGGCGCTGCGCGCTATCTTGCAGGAAAACGAATATGAAGAGATTGCGATACGTAAAGATCTGGCCGGACGGAACCGGATTGCTCTGGGGCGACGGCCAGGGTAGGTGTGCCAGTAAAGCATCATGCTGATTACAAAATAATCAATCAGGATAAAACTAACGTTAAGAAGGTAAATGATTGTCGTATACTTGGGTTAAGATACAACAGGGGAGATTATAATAGTCACAAAGGAGGTAGCATATGTTTGATAAATTGGAAGATTTGGTAAAACGACTGGAAGAAGTTATGGAAGCTCTCAGCGAGCCGGATGTGGTCAATGATCAGGAACGGTTCCGCAGTCTGATGAAGGAGCAGAATGATTTGACGCCAATCGTAGAGAAATATAACGAATATAAAGAGGCGAAACAGACGATCGAGGACAGCCTGGAGATGCTGGAATCGGAAAATGATGAAGAGATGCGGGAGCTTTTAAAGGAAGAGCTTTCGGATGCGAAGGTGGCGGAGGCAAAATGTGAGGAGGAGTTAAAGATTCTCCTTTTGCCAAAGGACCCCAATGACGACAAAAACGTTATCATTGAGATTCGTGCCGGCGCCGGCGGAGATGAGGCGGCATTGTTCGCGGCAGAAATCTACCGCATGTATAAGTCCTATGCGGAGTCTCAGAGATGGAAAACAGAATTTATCGATGTGAATGAAAATGGTCTCGGTGGATTTAAGGAAGTATCTTTCATGGTTAATGGCCATGGCGCTTATTCCCGTCTCAAATACGAGAGCGGGGTTCACCGTGTGCAGCGGATTCCGACTACAGAGTCCGGTGGCCGTATCCATACTTCCACGGTCACAGTGGCAATTATGCCGGAGGCTGAGGAAGTGGATGTGCAGTTGGACATGAATGACTGTCGATTTGATGTGTTCCGCGCTTCAGGAAACGGTGGTCAGTGCGTCAACACTACGGATTCGGCGGTCCGCTTGACCCATATCCCCACGGGGATTGTAGTTTCCTGTCAGGATGAGAAATCCCAGTTAAAGAATAAAGATAAAGCGATCAAGGTATTGCGTGCCAGATTATATGAATTGGAATCTTCGAAGGCACATGACGCGGAAGCAGAATTGCGCAAGAGCCAGATCGGAACCGGTGACCGCGCGGAAAAGATTCGTACTTATAATTTCCCACAGGGAAGGGTGACCGATCATCGCATTAAGCTGACATTGCATCGCCTGGAAGGTATTCTGGGCGGAGATCTGGATGAGATCATCGATAGCCTGACGGCAGCCGATCAGGCGGCAAAATTGAGTAAATTACAGGAAATGCAAGCATAGTGAAAATGGAAGAAAGCCAGGAAAAAATAAACCAGGGGAGATGTAAACATGACAAAAGTATGGGAAAAGAATATAAGGCGGGTCGTTCCGTATGTTCCGGGAGAACAGCCGAAAGCGGCATCCGTCGTCAAATTAAATACGAATGAGAACCCATATCCGCCTTCCCCGAAGGTGGAGGAGATGCGAAGCAGAATCGACGATCTGCGGCTTTACCCGGACCCGGCGGCGTCAGACCTCGTGAATGCGATTGCCACATACACGGGATAAAAGACCAGCCAGGTTCTCGTCGGCGTCGGTTCCGATGATGTGCTGGCCATGTCCTTTCTGACATTTTTTAATAGTGAGAAACCAATATTCTTCCCGGATATCACCTATTCTTTTTATGATGTCTGGGCGGATTTATTTCGGATTCCTTATGAGACAAAGGCATTGGACGAGAATTTCATGATTCGCAAAGAAGATTATTACGGGGAGAATGGTGGCGTGATTTTTCCAAATCCCAATGCGCCTACGGGTGTGCTGATGCCGCTTGCCGACATCCGGGATATTGTGGAACATAATTCCGATGTGATCGTGATCGTGGACGAAGCCTACATCGATTTTGGCGGAGAGACGGCTCAGAGTCTGCTAAAGGATTATGAGAATCTTCTGATTGTGCAGACATTTTCCAAGTCCCGTTCTCTGGCCGGATTACGCATCGGCTATGCGATGGGTTCGGAAGAATTGATTCGAGCGCTCAACGATGTAAAATATTCCTTTAACTCCTATACGATCAATCGGCCGTCCATCTTGCTGGGCGTTGCGTCGGTGGAAGATGACGCTTATTTTCGCGAGACGACGGCGAAGATTGTCACGACGAGAGAGTGGTTTAAAGAAGATATGATGAAGAGAAGATTATCATTACCGGATTCCTGGGCCAATTTCCTTTTTGCAACGCACAGATCAGTATCGGCGAGAGATATTTTTGAGGCGGCCAAAAAACAAAATATCTATGTGCGGTATTTTGCCAAAGAGCGCATTGACAATTATCTGCGGATTACGATCGGAACGGACGAGGAAATGAAGGCATTTCTCACATTTTTTGATAAATTTGAAAATTTGTCATAGTAATTGTGTTGAAATTGTTGTACAATAAACGAAATGGCATGTGGGTGTACACTCATAGATGCGGAGAAGTCCATACTGGCACATCGAATCATTTTCAGCGACATTTTGTCTGTGTGCTTTTCGCTGTACTGGTATTATGGTACGTCATTTGTAACTCGTCGTAACTATAAGAAAAAGAAGAAACCTATCTAATCGAGGAGGATTACCATGAAGAAGATTTTGTTTGCTACTTCAGAATGTGTTCCATTTATGAAAACAGGTGGTCTGGCGGACGTTGCCGGAGCATTGCCGAAGGAATTTGACAAAGAGGAATGGGATGTCAGGGTTGTTATGCCTAATTACAGAGGGATTCCGGATAAGTTCCGTAACTCCTTCGAGTATGTGACCCATTTCTATATGGGAACTGGTCCATTGGTACCGCATACGCATGTGGGCATCATGAAGTATGAGTACAGCGGGATTACCTATTATTTTATTGACAACCTGGACTATTTCGGAGCGGAAAAGCCATACGCAGACACCAGGACGGACGTGGAGAAATTCATTTTCTTCTGTAAGGCAGTATTATCGATTCTTCCGATCGTTGACTTTAAGCCAGACCTGATCCACTGTCACGACTGGGAGACAGGGTTCATCCCGGTATATCTGAAGACCGAGTTCGCGTCGAATCCATTCTTCTGGGGCATCAAGACGATCATGACGATTCATAATCTTCGTTTCCAGGGTATCTGGGATATCAAGACCATCCGTGGACTTTCCGGACTGCCGGAATCCCTGTTTACGCCGGATAAGCTGGAATATAAGAAGGACGCCAACATGTTAAAGGGCGGCATCGTATATTCTGATCTTATCACTACCGTCAGCGAGACCTATGCGCAGGAGATTCAGACCGAATATTATGGCGAGGGACTGGACGGATTGCTTCGCGCCAGGAACCAGAGCCTGTTTGGCATCGTCAATGGTATTGATAATGAGATTTACAATCCGAAGACAGACAAAGTCATCTATTCGAACTTCGATATCCGTAATTATAAGAAGGGTAAGGCAGCCAACAAGGCAGCTCTGCAGAAAGAACTTGGCCTTGAAGTGAACCCGGATAAGTACCTGATCGGACTCATTTCCAGACTGACAGACCAGAAAGGTCTTGACCTCATTCAGTATGGTATGGAGCGTATCCTTGATGATAATACCCAGTTTGTGGTTATCGGTACCGGAGATAAGAAGTATGAAGATATGTTCAGCTACTACGCATATCGCTATCCGGATAAGGTATCCGCGAACATCCTTTACTCCGATGAACTGGCACATAAATTATATGCGGCGGCGGATTCCTTCCTCATGCCATCTCAGTTTGAACCGTGCGGTCTTACACAGCTGATCGCTTTCCGTTATGGTACGGTTCCGATCGTTCGTGAAACCGGCGGCCTCAAGGATACCGTGCAGCCTCTCAATGAGTTTGAGGATGTCGGCGACGGCTTCTCCTTCACGAACTATAATGGCGATGATATGGTTAACACCATCAGCTACAGCAAGTACATTTTCTTCGAGCAGAAAAAGCTGTGGAACAATATGGTGAGAAGAGACCTTAAGAAGGATTTCTCCTGGGGCGTATCCAAGGAACGTTACGAAGAACTTTATAATACATTGATTGGGAGATAGTGTGAGAAGAGCACATATAGCCGAAGATAGATAAGAAACAGAATACATTTTAAAACAGACAGGGGACATCGAAAAGTAATATGATGTTCCCTGTTTTTATGTAAGGAAACTTCGTTCCTATAACAAAAAACTCCGCCATTCAAACAGTTCCTAAGAAAGGATACACAACATTTCCTATATGTTTTTACCTTAAAATAGTACCTGAAAAAACGGGGAAGAAATTACTAAGTTGGAATACCAGGATTCTCTCAATGTTTATAAAAATAATGATGAGATCGCAAAACACTGTCTACGTTTTTATGTCTGTCTATGATATAATGGTTTGCAGTAAAATCCATATAACAGAAATGCGAATGGTGATGTTGAATCAGTATAACGAGTTTGTGATGTGCTGGCAGAATAAAGTAGAATGAAATCGAGGTAACAGGAAGTGAAGCTAAAAAAGATTAAGATTACGAATTATCGGTGCTTTAAAGAGGCAAACATTGAATTTGAGGATGACATAACGTTGATTGTTGGTAAGAATGGCGTGGGTAAAACGGCAATTTTGGATGCTGTAGCGGTTTCTGTCAGCAGCTTTTTGTTGGGAATTGACGGTGGAGTGAGCAGGAGCATTTTAAAAGATGATGCCAGGTATATATTTTATGATTTCGATGGAACAATTGATCCACAGCATCAGTTCCCCGTGAGTATCGAAAGTATTGGGGACTGCTGTGGCAGGGAGAATGTAACATGGCTTCGCTCTTTGAATTCTGCCAGTAGTAAGACGACCATTAAGGATGCCGGGGAATTAACAGATATTGCCAAGAGTGTACAGAAGCAGATTATGACCGGGGATAAGAAATTGATTCTTCCACTTATTTCTTATTATGGTACTGGACGGCTGTATGCACAAAAGAAAGAAAAGCGTAATCTCAAGTCCCTGACGGAATTCAAGCGCCAGGTCGGCTATGTGGACTGTATGGCGGCGGAGTCAAATGAAAAGCTGATGTTGAACTGGTTCCAGAAGCAGACGATGAAGAGCTTGCAGAATCAGCAGAAAACAGGTGTGTTAGAGAAACCATTGCTTTTAAAAATGGTGGAGAATGCTATTTGCAGGACTTATGAGAGAATCAGTGGGGCAAGTAATGCATCTCTTGTTTTTAACCTGGATACGCACAAACTGGTTTTGGAATTTGAGACTTCAGAGGGTGATATGCAGAAGTTTGCAATGGATGAAATGAGTGACGGATATAAAAACACCCTCAGTATGATTGGAGATATCGCCTATCGGATGGCAGTTTTGAATCCTATGTTGGGAGATTATGTGTTGGAGAAAACACCGGGAATTGTTCTGATTGATGAGGTGGATCTGCATTTACATCCACAGTGGCAGCAGACGATTCTTAATGATCTTCACGCTATTTTTCCGAAAGTACAGTTTATCGTTACATCGCATGCGCCTGCAGTGATTCATTCTGTCTCAAGAGAGCAAATTCGGATTTTGGATGGTGGAGGAATCTATATGCCGGTAGCTGAGACATATGGGAGAGATGCAAATTCAATCCTTAGAGAGGTCATGAAAGTACCGGAAAGACTTGCCGATATAAAAGAGCGTTTCGATTGTTTTTATGCTTGTATGGATGAAAAAAATACGAAAAGGCGGATGAACTGTTGGCGGATATAGAAGATCGTGTGGGGACAACAGATCCAGATGTTGCAGCAGCCAGAACATCGCTGGAGTTAGAGAGACTGTTGGGAGAATAAAGTTATGATAGTGATAAAAAGAGGAAAGGAACCTGACAGCCTGTTGGAGTTTCGCTTGCAAAATCCAGAGGCAGATTATGAGGATATGCCTTCTGAAGTGAGGAATGATATCAGAGAGCAAATGTGTCAGGAACAGGAACATCTGTGTGGGTATTGCATGAGGAGAATCAAAGCTTTTAAAAATGTGAGGATTGAACATTGTAAGCCCAGACATCCGCAAGGCGAAATAGAACATGATAAACGAGCGACGCTTGATTTTAAATGGATGATTGGAGTCTGTCATGGCAACAGTCTGGTACGGGGTGTGAAGCCGGAAGATACAACATGTGATGCTCACAAGGGTAATGCAGAACTGACGATTAATCCTTATAACGAAGATTCAATACGTAAGATAAAATATAAGTCAGATGGTCGTATTTATTCAGAAGACCCAGAGATTGATTGTGATGTGACAGAGACATTAAATCTTAACTGTGAAGCGATATCTCTGCCACAGACACGGAAAAATGTGCTGATGGCAGAGAAGAACAGAATCATGAAGAAATGCAAAGGGAAATCCCAGGATGCATTTATGAGGGAATTGCGGCGTACATATGAAAGCCTTGTACAGGAAAGAAATTTGACACCTTATTGTGGGATTATCATTTCGTGGCTGGAAGAAAAATTGAAAATATCATAGAATTGATCAAATATTATCCGAAAAAATTATTAGATTTATAAGTGTTTGCCAGATTTTCCACTCGCTGAGTGGAAAATCTGGCAAACTTTTGTTGTGGACACATTATACTCTTGTCCCCAGAAAAAATGGCAGCGTAGCCATACCAAACAGAATCCTGGAAACGTGTTTGTCTACATAAGGAATATTTGCGTACTTCATCTTAGATATTTTTCTTTCCGTGTTTACTCATAAATTACTTCCTTTTCACAGTACCTTGATAGATAACATGAAAAATATCTGATAATATTTTTCATGTCTGAAAGATTTGAGCGAAAGATTGGCAGAGTTTTGAAAAAAGTTTCCTGGAATCTTTTGACACTCATATCTTCTATCATTTACAGGCATAAACATGCAGCGTACCGAGAACACTACAGGTACCGGTATGACGTCTTGAAGATAGACGAATAGAAGGACTAAATTATTTTGAAGACGTCATATTAAAATGAGCAGAAAGGGGTAAGAGAATGAGAAAGAGTATGTGGAAAAAGCCTGTGGCTCTGGCCTTAGCGGCGGCCATGCTGGCGACAAGCAGTGGGATGACGATCAATGCGGCTGTGCCGGACGATGGTTACACAGATGCCACAACGACGGTGGAAGCTTACGGAAGCGGCTACAGTGACTGGGAGGCAGATTGGGATGCTCTGAAAGATGACTGGACACAGATGACACTGACGCAGGGATGCGAGGAGACACAGCTTAATTTCGCCTGGTATTCCACTGGGGATGATGTGCCGCAGTTAAAGATCGGCGTGGGCAAAAAGATGAAGAATGCCCAGGTGTATACAGCAACACAGACAGATGCTACTGAGGATAGTGATGGCGTTCAGTATAAGTCCAATAAGGTGACAGCAACTGGCCTGGAAGCGGAGACTACCTATTATTACAGCTATCAGGTAGATGGCAAATGGACGACACCGGAAGCGTATACAACGCAGTCGACAGATTCTTTCGGCTTTATTTTTGTAGGTGACCCGCAGATTGGTTCTTCGAATCCTTTAAAGGGTGAGGATACCGAAGAGTTTTATGACGCACAATCTGAATCCGTAGCCAATGATACTTTTAACTGGAATACGACGCTTACTATGGCTATGGAGAAAACCGATGGTTCCGCCAGCTTCATTTTGTCGGCCGGTGACCAGATTCAGACGACATTAAAGAAGTCTCCGAACAATTATGCTTGGGTCAGTGAGATAGAGTATGCCGGTTATTTAAGCCCGGACGTTTTGGATAATGTGCCGGTAGCGACAACGGTCGGAAACCATGATTCGGACAACCCGAACTATACCTATCATTTTAATACACCGAATTCCAGTGACCTTGGCTCCAGCGGTTCTTCCGCCGGTGGCGACTACTGGTTTACCTACGGCGATGCTCTTTTCATCATGTTAAATACGCAGAGCACTAACGTGACAGAGCATAAGCAGTTTATTGAGGAAGCAGTGGAAGCAAATCCAGATTGTACCTGGAGAATCGTGACGCTCCATCAGGATATCTATGGTTCCGCAGAACACTCCAATGAGCCGGAGATTACAAACTTAAGATATACATTGGTTCCTTACTTTGAAGAATATGATATCGACGTGGTCCTCATGGGACATGATCATGCGTATTCCAGATCACAGATTCTGAAGGGCGGAACCAAGACGGTGGAATATAGCGAAGATGACTATGAAGATATGTTTGATGTTGACATCGAAAGTGAAGATACCACTTCCGTATTTGTATCCAACACCAATATTTCTGACGACACGACTGATCCGGACGAGATCGCTTATCTGACTTATATCGGCGCGGTTATGGATGCCGATGCTGTCGTAGATGTCGATGAGGAAAATAATACGGTTGTTGATCCGGATGGTATCCTTTACATCACGGCAAACTCATCCTCCGGCAGTAAATACTATGACCTCGTTGGCCGTCAGCAGACCTATATCGCAGCCCGCTGGCAGGAAGATGTTCCGACATATTCCGTAATCGATATGACAGAGGATACCTTTACCATCAACACATATCGTACCGATACCGACGACCAGATTGATGAAACCTATACCATCAAAAAGACATCAGCAAGCGCTGACAACAATGATGAAAACAGCGGTTCCGCAAGCGGAAGTACTGATACAACAGATACGAGCAGCACAGCATCCAAGATCAGTAATGCGGTGATCTCCGGTGTGAAAAATAAAACTTACACTGGCAGCGAGATCACACAGACACTTACGGTAAAGGATGCAGACGGAAATACATTGAAGGAGGGAACTAATTATAAGGTTTCCTATGCCAACAATGTGAAAGTGGGTACCGCAACGGTTACGATTACCGGAACCGGAAAATACACGGGAACGAAAAAGGCTACTTTTACCATCAAGCCGAAGAAAGTCACCAGCGTTAAGGTAGCTTCCAATGTGAAAAAGAAAGCGACGGTTTCTTATAAGAAAGTCAAGGGCGGCGTGACCGGATATGAGATCACGTATTCACTGAAGAAGAATTTCAGCAACAGCAAAACCAAGAAAACAACGAAATTAACTGCTACGCTGAAAAATCTGAAATCGAAAAAGACCTATTATGTAAAGATTCGTGCTTATAAAAAAACTGGCAGCACTGTAATTTACGGAAAATACAGCAAAGTGAAAAAGGTTACGGTAAAATAAGGAAGTTTGGACTTATGGGAAAACAGTTGAAAAACACTGACATAAGGACGATAGCAGGAAGAGGATGCCTGATTATAGCGGGCATCCTGTTTCTGCTCTTTTTATATCGTTATTGTCAGGTAGAAAAAACGTCACTTTATGGAACAGAGGGAAGAAGCTTTGACAGGGCAGTGATCACAGCCGTGCTCGAGGACAATGAGACCGACGAAGGAATCTATATCGGCACCCAGACAGTGCGCATGGAAATCACATCAGGCCAGTGGAAGGGGGAAGTCATCGAAGGTACCAGTTCCTCGGCGTATCTTTACGGCGCGCATTGTAAAGTGGGCAGCAAAGTGATTGCCATCGTCAGTGAGTCGGCAGGGGAACTTACGGCATCGGTCTACAGCCTGGATCGGGAGATACAGGTCTATCTGATTGTCGCTATCTTTGCCCTGACGATCATTATCATTGGCGGGAAGAAAGGACTGGCATCCGTGGCAGGCATCGTCTTTACCATACTGTGCATTTTCTTTTTGTTTCTGCCGATGATATACCGGGGGAATTCACCCATATGGTCTGCCGTGCTGGTGATTATGCTGACGACCTTTACAACCATGTATTTTGTAGGCGGCCTGACTGGAAAGACTCTGACCGCGACGGCGGGAACCATCTGCGGCGTGCTGATTGCAGCCCTGTTTGCCTGGATCTTCTGCAAGATGACAACCATCAGCGGATACAATGTTTCTGATATCGAAAATCTGATCTATATCCGGGATCAGACCGGCATTCAGGTGGAAGAACTGTTATTTTCCGGTATCCTGATCGCGGCGCTGGGAGCGGTTATGGATGTGGCCATGTCCATTTCCTCGACGATTGAGGAAATATATCACCAGAATCCGTCCCTTAGTGTCAGGGAACTATTCATGGCAGGCATGCGCGTGGGGAAAGATATGATGGGCACCATGTCCAACACGTTGATTCTGGCATATGTCGGCGGTTCCATAAACACAGTAGTGTTCATTTATGCCTATAATTACGAATATCTTCAGGTCGTGAACATGTATTCCGTGGGCATTGAAGTGATTCAGGGCATCGCCTCCAGTATGGGCGTCATTCTCACCGTACCGATTACCTCTCTGCTGGCATCCTGGGTGCAGGAATACCTGGCTCACCGCCAAAACAAAAAATAACAGAATCTTCACAAAGCCTCTTTTCTTAATTAATTTTCAGTTTATCAAAGTGAGATACCATTTCTGGTGTGAACAGGAATGGCAGCAGCTATTGGAAGAATAAAATGCCATATATCATGTCGATGTAAAGTAAATGTTATACGTCGTATGCGTATGGAATAGGATTCATTCCACTCTGATGAAAGAAATGTTCTAAGGAAGGAGGATTTTATGTTTGGAAAGCGTGAATCAAAAAATAAAATAAAGACAGAAGGTGGAGAAGCTCCCGCGGTACAGGAGGAACTGTATGGATCAAATAGTATGAATGGTAACAGTGATATGGAGAATGAATCAGCCGGGATAGAAGAGGATACTTATGAAACCGATGGCGATTCCCCAAGTGAAATACCTGCTACTAAGGGACTTGCCAGAAAGAGATTGAAGCAGAACAAGAAGAGGAGGCAATGCAAAGCAGGCCTTCTGGTCGAGGTC
>JAJQDO010000060.1:0-1068 GCA_021202175.1 Clostridiales bacterium
GATTATTGAAACAATGAGATGGCTAATCAATATATTAAAGCAATGAGAAGCCAAACGAGATTATTGAAACAATGAGATGGCTAATCAATATATTAAAGCAATGAGAAGCCAAACGAGATTATTGAAACAATGAGATGGCTAATCAATATATTAAAGCAATGAGAAGCCAAATGAGATTATTGAAACGATGAGAAAGTTAATTAAAATATTGTAACATTGAGAAGATAATTATCAATCTGGAGGAGGAGTGTTATGAGTAAATATGCGATTGGGGTGGATTACGGCACGTTATCAGTTCGTGCATTGCTGGTAAATATTGAGACGGGAGCGGAAGAAGCGGTCAGTATCTATGAATATCCCCATGGAGTGATGGAGACCCATATCCCATCTGGGGCAGTGTTGCCTGCCGGGTGGGCGCTCCAGGATCCACAGGATTATCTGGAAGGATTGATTGTCACGATTCGAGATATCGTGAACAGAAAACGGATTCTTCCGGGAGAAGTTGTCGGAATCGGTTTAGATTTTACCGCTTCAACGGTGATGCCGGTTAAAGCGGATAAGACGCCCCTTTGCCATATGGCAGAGTTTCAAAATGAACCCCATGCCTATGTGAAATTATGGAAACATCATGGCGCGGAGGAAGAAGCGCGGATTATGGATCGGGTGGCCAGAGAACGCCAGGAGGAATGGCTTCCGATTTACGGTGGTAAAATTTCCAGTGAATGGATGTTTCCGAAAATTTATGAAACGCTTCGCCATGCACCGGAAGTTTATGAGGCGGCTGATCGGTTTATGGAGGCTGGGGACTGGATTATCTGGCAGATGACAGGAAAGGAGAGCCGCAGTGCCTGTGGTGCCGGATACAAAGCGTATTATCATCACGAAAAGGGATATCCGTCCAAAGCATTTTTTAAGGCTGTGGATAAGAGAATGGAAAATATCATGGAAGAAAAGCTGGATGCTCCGATTATGGCGATTGGAGATAAAGCAGGGTATCTTACGGAGTCCATGGCAAGAGAGATGGGATTGATGGAAGGGATTCCGGTCGGCACCTGGATTATTGACGCC
>JAJQDO010000060.1:1078-4342 GCA_021202175.1 Clostridiales bacterium
ACCTGGATGTGGCATTGGAGACGCCGGGGAGATGATGATCATTGTCGGCACGTCTTCGGTCCATATGATGCTCGGTGAAAAAGAGGTGTCCATCAAAGGATTTAGTGGAACGGCTAAGGATGCCATTATGCCGGGGTATTTCGGTTATGAGGCAGGACAGTCCAGCGTGGGAGACCAATATGCCTGGCTTGTAGATAACTGCGTGCCAGAAAGCTATGAGCAGGAGGCTCGCATGAAAGGGATATCTGTTCATCAGGTGCTGACGGAACATTTACAGGGATATAAGGCAGGTTCCAGTGGCTTGCTGGCCCTTGACTGGTTCAACGGTGTCCGCACCCCGCTGATGGATTTTAATTTGAACGGATTGATGATTGGGATGAATCTGCTGACGAAACCGGAAGAGATTTATATGGCGCTGATCGAGTCCACAGCGTATGGTACCCGTCTGATTATAGAAGAATTTGAGGCGGCCGGACTTGACGTACATTCTATTACCTTAAGTGGTGGCATTCCTGTTAAGAATGAGTTGGTAGTTCAAGTATACGCAGATGTCTGTAATCGGGAGATTAAAGTGGTGGATTCCACTCAATCCAGTGCTCTCGGGGCGGCAATTCTTGGAGTAGCGGCGGCAAACCCGAAGCTGACAGGTTTTCAAAATGCCAATGAAGCGGCCAAGAAGTTGGGCAAGGTGAAAGAACGGATTTGGAAGCCGAATCCGGAAAATGTAGAAATTTATAATAAACTTTACCAGGAATACCAGACGCTCTGTACATATTTCGGTACAGGAGAAAATGACGTCATGAAACGACTGAATGAAATCCGTAACAGTCGCCGGTGACCGATGAAAAAGCGATCCGCAACAACTACCGGTGAGCATCAAATGTCATCTGCATCAGTCGCCGATGACCGATGAAAAAGCGATCCGCAACAACTACCGGTGAGCGTTAAATGTCATCTGCAACAACTGCCGGTGACCATAAAATGCACTCCAAAACTATAACCTTCGACCATCGGGACCTCCGAATTGGGTAATAATCGCCTTTGCCATTCTGGCGTCGGTTCTGTGAATGTTGATTGGATATTCTAATCTTTTCTCATAATTAAACATGCTCAGCAACCCTCCATTTCCCAAGGCCAAGGCTGTATTGCCCATTTCCAGGTTTCATCAGGCTCTATGGTGGTAAGCGTCAGCGGACCGAATCGAACAGCATACTCATGCATTGCCTGACGTTTTGCCTTGTTATAATGATGAAAATATTCTAAAGCTTCTTCGTCGTCCGGATGGGAATCCAGATAAATGGATGCATCCAGGGCGGCGAAGCTGACCGCGTCAATATAAAATAACAAATTTTTCTTTTCCATCTGTGACATTTATCTCACACATCCCCTTCCTGTAAATGGTTTATCAAGCTCTTCAAAAATCGTGCCCTGCATCAATCCGTCTTCTGGTTTATATAAATTCCCCCAGGTTTGCCATGGGACGTAAGCCATAGCCAGAGGAAGAGAATCTGTATTTTTTATGACAGAATCCTTTTTCATGGCAGAATCACGCCGATAGGAATAGGGTGTTCTCATTCCTTCCATGCTGTTGCTCCTTTCGCATATTTTGTACACTACAGTATATGACATTCCTTTCAAAAGTTCTACAAATCTGTCTGGAACAAAGATAAAACAGGAAACATTGTAAATTTTTGGGGAAGTGATAGAATAGAATCAGCATTATGAAAAGAGGATATCCATGTGTACTTAATTGGAAATTTAGATAGAGATATTTATAAATGTATTATGGATGACATAATGACAGATGAAGTGATTATAACAGCTGAAAAAATTCAACACATCAAAGAGAGACATCCAAATGATTTTTAACAATATTTATTTTTATATTTAAAAGATGTCATTGAGTGTCCAGATTATATCATTAAAAGCAGTAAACCCAATACCGCTCTCATTTTAAAAGAAATAAAAGAATCAGAGGAAAGACAATTTAAAACTATATTGAGATTGACAACCTCCGCTGATAATCCTGATTTTAAAAATTCAATTATTGCTTCATGAAAATAAATGAGAAAGAATGGAATAGATTAATAAGAAATAAAGAGATTCTTTACAAAAAATAATAAAAGTGCTATTAATTGAATATCCTTAAAGAAAGGAACTGTTTGAGGTGGAGGATTTCGTACCCGTCCACACGCCGCTGGCTTGACAGGGGAGACCCGAGAGACGCAGGAGAATGGTACGCCTGCCAGATAGTTCCTGTCTTATTATTTATTATAAAAGTTGTGGGTGCTTCATGATAATGTTTTATGAAGTGCTTTTTTTGCGCCAAGGAAACTTCGTCCCTATAACAAAAAATAGTTCCGCTATGAATATGTGTTCACGCGATAGAAAGTATGTCGCTTACGATAAATGCTTGCATTTTTTAAAAAAAAGGTTACAATATACTACAACGCAATAGAAAAAGCGATTTTGACACATTATTTATAGAAGGAAAGGAAGGAACGACATGACAAAGATAGATATTATCTCCGGTTTTTTGGGGGCAGGGAAGACGACACTGATTAAGAAGCTGATTGCGGAAGCACTGCAGGGGCAGAAGGTTGTCCTGATTGAAAATGAATTCGGAGAGATTGGTATTGATGGTGGATTTTTGAAAGATTCCGGGATTCAGGTGAATGAGATGAATTCCGGCTGTATCTGTTGCTCGCTGGTAGGCGATTTTAATACGGCTTTGAAGGAAGTGCTCACACAGTATGAGCCAGACCGCATTTTGATCGAGCCGTCAGGTGTTGGCAAGTTATCGGATGTCATTAAGGCGGTTCAAAAAGTTGTGGATGGAGAGAATGTCGTATTGAGCAGCTATATTACTGTAGCTGACGTCAAACGGGCCAAAATGTATATAAAGAACTTTGGTGAGTTTTACAAGAATCAGGTGGAGTATGCCAGTACGATTATCCTGAGCCGTACACAGGAGATGAAAGAGGATAAGTTAGAGCAGACGATTGAGTTGCTTCGTACTCTTAACGACAAATCTCCAATTGTCACAACTCCATGGGAGGATATCACAGGACAGCAGATTTTAGAGGTTATGGAAGGAAAGAGCGATTTCGCCGAAGAATTGCTGAAAGCGGCAGAACTTAGCCCAGACTGGGGCCATCATCATGAACATGGAGAACACTGTGGCCATGAGCATCATCATGATCACGAAGAACATGACCATGAGCATCATCATGATCACGAAGAACATGACCATGAGCATCATCA
>JAJQDO010000060.1:4442-15937 GCA_021202175.1 Clostridiales bacterium
ATGACCATGAGCATCATCATGATCACGAAGAACATGACCATGAGCATCATCATGACCACGAAGAACACGACCACGAGCATCATCACCACCATCATGATCATGAGGGACACCATCATGCGGATGAAGTGTTTACCAGCTGGGGTAAGGAGACACCGAAGAAGTTTACGGAAGAAGGTATTCGCAGTATTCTGGAAAAACTGGCGGATGAGGATTCGCAGGAATATGGTATTATCTTGCGGGCTAAGGGCATTGTGCCGGATGTAAACGGAAAATGGTTACATTTCGACCTCGTTCCGGGTGAGGAAGAGGTTCGTTACGGCTCTGCGGAATACACCGGAAGAATCTGTGTGATCGGTTCTGAGTTAAAAGAAGATAAGCTGTCGGAGCTTTTCGGACTGTAATAGATACGGAGGATCGGATATGCCTGGAAAGAAATCATTGGAAATACCCGTTTATCTGTTCCTGGGATTTTTGGAAAGCGGGAAAACGACATTTATTCAGGATACATTGCAGGAGGATTATTTTAATGATGGGGAGAGGACTCTCCTCTTCGCCTGCGAGGAAGGCATGGAAGAATATGATGAAGACCTGCTGAAGCGGACGAACACGACCCTTGTCTATGTGGAAGAGGAAGAGGATTTTAATAAGGATTTCCTCACCAGCAAGGTGTTGCAATACTATCCAGATCGGGTGATCATCGAGTATAATGGTATGTGGTCTATTGAGCGGATGCTGACACAGATGGATGAGACTCCGCTGGTCGTCTTTCAGACGATTATGACGATCAATGCGGAGACTTTTGACCTGTATATGAATAACATGCGTTCTCTGGCGGTAGAAATGTTCAAGATCGCGGAAATGGTTATTATGAACCGCTGTACGGCTGACACCCAGAGAGCCACCTACCGCCGCAGCATCAAGGCAGTGAACCGCCGCGCACAGGTGTTGTTTGAATCTGCGGACATGGCAGATGATATGGGGGATGAGGATGATTCATTGCCGTTTGATATTGAGGGTGACGAGATCCATCTGGAGGATGATGACTACGGCATCTGGTTTATTGACGCGATGGAGCGGCCGGAAGTGTATGATGGAAAAACCATGGTGATGAAGACCCGGATTTACAAATCCATTCGTCTGCCCAAGGGCTGTTTTGTTCCGGGGCGTCATGCCATGACTTGTTGTGCTGAGGATATCCAGTTTATCGGTTATCTGTGTCATACAAATCACGCCAAGTCATCCACGATCAAGACTTTAAAAAATAAAATGTGGGTGACGCTGACTGCCGATGTCAAGGTAGAATTTAATAAAGAATACAATGATAAGGGCCCGGTCCTCTATGCAAAACGGATTGAGGCCGCGGAGCCGCCGGAAGAAGAGTTAGTATATTTTTAAACAACAAACAGCCTGTAAATATTCATCATAATCGATGTATATTTACAGGCTGTATTTATAATTGAAATTATAGATTGATTATAATTTCACTCTTTTTCATCTGACAGGAAAGCTTTTTAGCAATCTCCCAAGTCGGTGAATGATGAGAAAACTCTTATGACAACCTTCCAGAGCAACGAGACGAATGGCTGTTGCTGTTTATTAATAAACCGTACTCGTGTACTTCGGATCTGTCGGGTCGACTGTGGTATTGGCACTGAGCTTGCCGGTGGTACTGTTTAAGGTTACCTTTCCGAACGGCCCCTTATTCTTGGAACGAACGATATTAACCCATACGCGCTGCTTCACATTGGACTTCGTTGCGATGTCGTAGATCAGCTTGGCATTAACTGCCTGCAGACGGATGCAGCTGGTGGTCTGGTTGGTTCCGAGATAATTATATCCGTTGGCACTGGTTGGGTTCGCCAGTTTCTTTGCGTTATTGGTCGTATACAATGTCGAGTGGAACCATGACTCACTGTTCTTAATATGAACGCCATACTGATAATAACGCCATGGATTCGACTTCTTATAGATGAACCAGGTTGTCGCAGAAGTCTTCTCCAGACGGCCCTTCTTACCGGCACGAATCTTGGTGCCATTCTTATATCTGGAAGTGGAGCAGATGAAAGTCTTTGCAGGGATACAATAGGACTTCTTCTTGCTGTCCCAGAGATAGATGGTGACATTGTGCGTTGTCAGATTGACCGTGATGGACATCTTCCTTTTGATATATTTGTTATAGTTATTCTTATAATTAAATAAGTTGGTTACAAGGACGCCGTTCGATTTGAAAAGATATTTGTATGTCTTACTGCCGCCGCTATAGCTCTTTAAATATTTCCATCCGGTTACGGCCTTGCCATTCTTAAAATAATAAATCTTCTTCTTAATCTTTTTCCATCCGGTATAGTCGCTCTGGAACACGCCCTTTTTGTAATACTTCCTGTCAATGACGTGCTGGCCTGTGGATGGAATAGTGGTGCCGTCGCTGGCAGTAGCTTCCGTGCTGGAAGCCGTAGTAGATTCTGAACTGGTATCAGTTGTCGCTGCATTGACAGAAATGGTTTTCGCACCGGAGGCGCAAAGAATGATTCCTGTGAACAGGCAGGCTCCTGCGACCAGTCTCTTAAAGTGTAGCTTCATAGTATCCTCCCTTTGCTATAATAGTCGGCTATATGAGCAGCCATAAAATGTTGTGAGTATGATTGATATGAGAGCCAACATGGGATGACGTAACTCATATCAAGATGATGTTTTTATAGATAAAATGACAGATACCATTCTGATCTGCCACAAATGTTTTACGTATATGAATATAACATAAAGTTATGGCTGCAATATGATTCTTGCTGTTTTTATACTTTACCGTCAAATCGAAAAATTGTCAAGACAATGTGAAAAATCTGAGAAAAATATGTTACTGATTATTACAGAATTACGGTGACCCTGATGCTTGTTTATCCTTTTTCCAAAATAGAACGATTATTCGCAATTAATTACTGATATCTGAAAAAACAAGTACAAAAAGATGCAAATTTCTGACTTATGAATCAAGAAATTATGTTTGGTATTGTTTGACCCGTACTTTTTGGAATGATATAATAGTAATAATATTATAGTTACTGATATGCATGGTTGTGAACAGTAGCATATTTTGATTTACCTGTCACGATGTGAACAGTGATCACTTTGCGGTTGGCATTACGAATGAATTGCTTTTTTATAAAAAGCACACGTTATCTTTTTTCGTCTTCCGGAATTTCTTTTTTTGGAATGATGTACTTTTTATAGAAAGAGAACGTTTTGTGACGCCGGCATATGCTTTATGCGAATACAGGCAGGAAAGGATGGGCGGTATGAAATTTGTAGCGGGGGTAGATATTGGGAATGCCACGACGGAGGTTGCTCTTGCCACGATCGAGGGGAAGGATATACAGTTCCTCGCCAGCGGGATCGGGCCGACAACTGGCATCAAGGGAACGCTGGATAATATTAACGGTGTTTTTATGTCCCTGAAGGATGCACTGAATAAGGTGGGGATGGATTATTCTGATCTGGACGAAGTTCGGATCAATGAGGCCGCACCGGTAATCGGGGACGTGGCCATGGAGACGATTTCTGAGACGGTCATCACAGAATCAACGGTGATCGGGCATAATCCGACCACACCCGGAGGTACGGGAATCGGCGTGGGCACATCCGTTTTGGTGACGGAGCTGGCTAAGATTACAGAAGAGAAGGATGTTATCGTCATCGTTCCCGGCGGAGTGGGTTTTGCCAAGGCAGCGGAACTGATGAACAGTGTGAAAAAGAATGTGACGATCACGGGTGCCATCGTACAGAGAGATGACGCCAACCTGATTAATAACCGTCTGGATAAAAAGATTCCGATCATCGATGAGGTGACGATGATAGAAAAAGTTCCTCTTGGAATGGAGTGTGCTGTTGAGGTGGCGCCGATTGGAAGTGTGGTGTCTGTCTTATCGAATCCTTACGGCATTGCTACAGTATTCCAGCTTTCCTCCGAAGAGACGAAGCGGGTCGTGCCGATTGCCCGTTCCCTGATTGGAACGCGTTCCGACGTAGTGATCAAGACGCCGGAAGGCGACGTAAAGGAAAGGAGCATCAAGGCGGGGACCATCACAGTGATTGGCGCGAAAAAGGAGATTGAGGTCGACATTGATGAAGGCGCTGACCGTATTATGGCAGGTATAGCATCTGTCTCCGATATCGAGGATATTCAGGGCGAGGTTGGAACGAATGTCGGGAATATGCTCGACAAGGTACACCGTGTTATGGCCGGATTGACCGGAAAGCATAAGAAAGACATTATGATTCAGGATCTGCTGGCAGTGGATACCTTTAATCCGCAGAAAGTGAAGGGTGGGATTGCCGATGAATTTTCCCTGGAAAATGCGGTCGGCATCGCAGCCATGGTGAAGTCTGACCGGCTGCAGATGGAGAAGATTGCCCGGGAACTGTCCGATAAATTAAATGTTCCGGTATATGTGGGAGGCGTGGAAGCTGATATGGCGATTAAGGGCGCTCTGACGACGCCTGGAACCAGTACGCCGCTGGCTATTGTGGATATGGGCGCCGGCTCCACGGATGCGTCCATTATCAACCGGGAAGGAAAGGTGAAGCTGATTCATCTGGCGGGAGCTGGTAACATGGTTTCCCTTCTCATCCAATCGGAATTAGGCATTGAAGACTTTGACCTGGCTGAGGATATCAAGAAGTATCCGCTGGCTTTGGTAGAGAGCCTGTTCCGCATTCGCCATGAAGATGGGACGGCGCAGTTTTTTGACAGACCGCTGGATCCTTCCGTATTTGCCAAGGTTGTTCTGGTGAAGGGAGAGGAACTGGTTCCGTTGGAAGGCGTGGAGTCCATGGAGAGAGTGAGGCAGGTGCGGGTAGAGGCCAAAAAGAAAGTGTTTGTGACCAATGCCGTTCGGTCGTTATCCAGGGTCAGCCCAACGGGGAATCCCCGGGATGTCCAGTTTGTTGTCATGGTAGGTGGCTCTGCCCTCGATTTTGAGGTGCCGAATATGGTCACGGATGCCCTGGCCGAATATGATATCGTTGCCGGACGAGGCAATATCCGTGGCTGCGAGGGGCCAAGAAATGCGGTGGCGACAGGATTGGCAATCTCCTGTATCGAAGAAGACAGTTAGATTGAAGAAAATGAACAGTAACATATTTTAGAAATATATTATAACAGAGGACTATACGCTAATATCGGGTTGGTATGATACACCGGGGGAGGCGCATGGTTCTCTGTTTTACTAAGCGACAACTTTTTTGGAGAAAGGATAGATCGCCACCTGCCGATTTCAGGAAATGTATTTTAATTATTATAGTGGAGGAGGGAACGTTGAAAATGGAACAAAAGAATAAAAAAAGATATTCTATTCTGGGAGATTCCGTCAGTACATTTTCCGGTTATACGCCGGCGGAAGCAGTATTTTATGATAGATGGGTGCAGACAGAATCCGGAGTGGCGTGTCCGGAAGATACCTGGTGGATGCAGGTGATTCAGGGAATGGACGGTCAGTTGGGAGTCAATAATTCTTATGCAGGGAGCCTTGTGGCAGGAGGGGTATCGGTATCCGGGACGTCCGAGACGAGACTTCGCGCATTAGGTGCCCAAGGGGCGCCAGATGTTATTTTGGTGGCTATGGGAGCGAATGACTGGGGCTTTTGCGTGTTGCCGCAGGAGTTTGAACATGCGTATCGGAGGATGCTGTATCGGTTGAAATGTCTGTATCCACAGGCGAAGATTTACTGTGCGACGTTGCTTCGGGGACGTCTGGCTGAGGAAGATGATACGATGTTTTTTAATGTGGAAGCGACCATTTCCCAGGAAGTGTATTCGGATATCATTCGTAAGGCAGCCAGGGAAGCGGAGCTTTGTATTGCAGATCTGGGCAGTTATCGCCTCGAATACGATTCCATAGACGGAGTGCATCCGGATAAACAGGGGATGAAAACGATCGCCGACCTGTGGCTGCGCGAGTTACGAAAGTAGAAGAAGAATAGTTACTTTGATCTGGATGGCAGTTTCATGCTGCCATTTTGCTTCATGCGCGAGCTGCGCAAGTAGAAGAATGGTCCTGTTCACGGTTATGAATGAGTGGTAATAAAAGTTTAAGTCTTGCAAAAAGAAGGGTAAAAGTAAGATTTGGTACAAAAGTGTATGGTATTATGTATATTATGTACAGAATAATGATAAAGGAGGCAAGTACACTAATGAAGAGACAGATGAGAGGTCTGTTGACAGTATTACTTTTGTTAGCCGGGATCATGATGATGTCTTCGGCAAAGATGCAGGTGCAGGCGGCGGCCAGATTGAATTATTCTTCGATTACTGTGAAACAGGGAGTGACGAGAAAGCTGAAAGTGAAGGGGACATCGGCGCCGGTCACCTGGTCGAGCAGTAATGAGAATATTGTCACGGTAAATGCGAAAGGTAAGATTACCACGCTGAAAGGCGGCAATGCCGTGATTACGGCGAAAACGGCAAACACGGTACTGCGCTGTAAGGTTTATGTGGTTGGATTTAACAAGACCAGCCTTACGATTGCCAAGGGGAGTACCTATACTCTTAAAGTGAAAAATGGAGGCTCATCAAAGATCTGGACTTCCAGCGATACGTCGATCGCGACAGTTTCTTCCAGCGGCAAGATTAAGGCGAAGAAAAAGGGCAAGGTCGTTATCAAGTGCAGGACCAGGAACCGCACCATAAAGTGCAAAGTTTATGTGGCGAAGCTGAACCAGACTTCGATTACGCTCACGACGGGAGCGACAAAGCAGCTGAAAGTTTCCAATACGGGCAACGCCGTAAAGTGGTCCAGTTCGAATTCTGCGGTGGCTTCCGTGGATAAAAATGGTCTGGTCACAGCTGGGGAGAGCATTGGCACTGCAAAGATTACCTGCAAGACAGGACAGGCTGTTCTGACCTGCGATGTGCAGGTTGGGATCGTAACGTCGATGAGCAGTCTGCCAGGCAGCAGCAAAGAGAATCGACTGGAAGTGACAGTACAGAGTTACCCGGGAACGAAAACCTATATGGTGTATAATCAGGGCGGCTCCGCGACAAGTAATCAGAGCACGCTGTTTTCAAAATATATGCCATATCACGGATGTGCGGCCTGCACGCTTACAACAGTGCTTACTGGTTATGTAACAGACTTTGACGCCGACCTTGGTCCTGCGTATACGGTGGAGACCATCGAAAAAGAAGTGCTTGGCAGCAGCTGGGAGTCGAATTATGCTAAATATAGTGATTCGACGGATGATGATAAGAGCATGCCGCTTTCTCTTTATGGCATAACAAAGGTTCTGGATTATTATAATGTTTCGAATGAGTATGTCAGAAGTTTTAGTAAGACAGCAGCAGTTGATGAGATTACGAATCATCTGGAAACGGGAAATGCCGTTATCATTGAAGTGACTTCTGTAGGTAGTGATACTACCTGGACGAGTGGTTATCACACCATGGTTCTTCTGGGCATTACAGATACCGGGAAGGCCATCGTGGCGGATTCCGTTAACCGCTCTGGATTTGGTGATACGCAGCGGATTAAATATAAGACGGTTTCCAGTCTGATAAATTATATGTTTTCCTGTACGAATACAACGTCCACAGCGGCATATTTTTCAGGCAAGGCATCCAGCGGCGGTTATATCCTTGTGAATCCGCAGGAGTGATAATGAATCTGTAAAAATAACATCGACAAAGAGAGGGAATCTGCATAAGGATGGTCCCTCTCTTTTATTATGGCAAACACAGAAGTTATTATGGCAAATGCAGAAATTGTTATAGTGAACACAGAAACCTTATGGATGGTGACAATAAAGCTTTTGATGGTTCTGTCTATGTCGAGTGCGTTGTGTTATGAATTTTTTCAAAAAATAAATTGCATTTTTTCAAAACCTTTGCACAAAGACATAGCATAAATTGACGAACTGTGGTACAATGAAACCAATGTTTTTGGAAGAAAGGAAGATAGAGCATGGAAAAGAAGAGTATAGACTGGAGCAATATCGGCTTTGAGTATCAAAAGACTGATCTCAGATTTGTTTCCAATTATAAGGATGGCGCATGGGATGAAGGAACATTGACAGAGGACGCCACAGTAGTTATTAATGAGTGCGCTGGTGTGCTTCAGTATGCACAGACCTGTTTTGAGGGATTGAAGGCATATACGACAGAGGCAGGAAAGGTTGTGTGCTTCCGTCCGAATCTGAACGCGTCCCGTATGTCAGACAGCTGTAAACGTCTGGAGATGCCGGTTTATCCGGAGGATAAATTTGTGGAAGCGGTGGAAAAGGTTGTGAAGGCGAATCTGGCTTACGTACCGCCGTATGGTTCCGGAGCGACCCTGTATATCCGCCCGTATATGTTTGGTTCGAACTCTGTCATCGGGGTGAAGCCGGCAGATGAGTACCAGTTCCGTATCTTTGTGACGCCGGTTGGTCCTTATTTCAAGGGCGGCGCGAAGCCGATCACCATTCGTGTATGCGATTATGACCGTGCGGCACCGCATGGAACTGGACACATCAAGGCTGGATTAAATTATGCCATGAGTCTGTATGCCATCGTGGATGCCCATAAGCAGGGATACGATGAGAATATGTATTTAGATCCGGCAACACGGACGAAGGTAGAGGAGACCGGCGGAGCGAATTTCATTTTCATCACCAAGGATGGCAAACTGGTAACGCCGAAGTCTACCAGCATCTTACCGTCCATCACCCGCCGTTCCATCGTTTATGTGGCGGAACATTATCTGGGGATGGAAGTGGAACACAGAGAGGTTTACTTTGATGAAGTGAAGGACTTCGCGGAGTGCGGTCTTTGCGGTACGGCAGCGGTGATCTCTCCGGTGGGAAAGATTGTTGACCATGGCAAGGAGATCTGTTTCCCAAGCGGTATGGATGATATGGGTCCGATTACGAAAAAGCTGTATGATACGCTGACTGGTATCCAGATGGGCCATATTGAGGCACCGGAAGGATGGATTAAGGTCATCGAAGAGTAATCAGGCAGCGGTCATCTGCAGTGATGTAAGGCCGCGCAGGAAGAATACATGCAGGAAGAACAGATTTGTATATTATCCTTTAAGATATAAATACATGAAAGATCATGATTGATGAATGATAGAAGGAATCATTGATGGATGTGAATCTTGACAGAATCCGAGAGGAATACTTCAGATTTGCGTGGTCGATGGTTCCTTTTTGTTATACAATTTATCTAAATACGTCTAAATAAAAGATGTTATTTTCATGATTTTGTGATATACTATGAACAACCAAACATAGGGAGGATTAACAGATGCAGGAGATGAATTTTATAACTGAATTTGATCAATATCTGTTCGGAAACGGAACACATTATGATTTGTATAATAAGCTGGGCGCGCGCCTGATGACAGTTGACGATGAGAGCGGTGTGTATTTTGCTGTATGGGCGCCGAATGCCGCGGGAGTTTCCGTTGTGGGCGATTTTAATAAGTGGGATAAAACTGCGCATCCGATGAACCGTATAGAGCCGATGGGGATATATGAATTATTTATTCCGGGACTGACCGAAGGAGAAGTTTATAAATATTGTGTCGAATCGAAAAAGGGCAAAAAAGTTCTGAAGGCGGATCCTTTTGGATATCTGATGGAAAAGCGCCCGAATAATGCCTCCGTGGTATGTGATATATCTCATTTCACCTGGGGTGATAAAAAGTGGGTGGAAAAGAGGAAAAAGTTTGATGAGAAGAAAAGTCCCATGTTCGTTTACGAGGTTCATCTGGGTTCCTGGAGGAAGCATCCGGTGACGGAAGAGGATAAAGATGGATATTATAATTATCGCGAGATGGCGGTGGAATTGACAGAGTATGTGCAGCAGATGGGATATACGCACGTGGAACTGATGGGAATCGCGGAGCATCCGTTCGACGGCTCCTGGGGATATCAGGTATCGAATTATTTCGCGCCGACGTCCCGTTATGGTTCTCCGCAGGATTTCCAATATTTTGTAGACTATCTGCACCAGCATAAGATCGGAATTATTCTTGACTGGGTACCGGCGCATTTCCCACGGGATGAGTTTGGACTGGCAGAATTTGACGGCACCTGTCTGTATGAGTATGCGGATACGAGGAAGGGAGAACATCCAGACTGGGGTACCAAGGTGTTTGATTACAGCAAGACGGAGGTTGTGAATTTCCTGGTATCGAACGCGCTCTTTTGGGTAGAGCATTATCATGTGGACGGACTCCGGGTGGACGCGGTCGCCTCCATGCTTTATCTCGATTACGGCCGTCAGGACGGCCAGTGGGTGCCGAATATTTATGGCGGTAATGAAAATCTGGAAGCGATCGAGTTTTTCAAACATTTGAATACCGTTGTCAAGGGCCGCAACCCCGGCGTGGTGATGATCGCCGAGGAATCCACCGCGTGGCCGAAGGTGACGGATAAGGCAGAATATGGCGGGCTGGACTTCAGCCTGAAGTGGAACATGGGCTGGATGCATGATTTTCTGGAATACATGAAGCTCGATCCGTATTTCCGGAAGTTTAACCATAACAAGATGAATTTTGCCATGGTATATGCTTATTCAGAACACTATATGCTGGTACTTTCCCACGATGAGGTCGTTCATCTGAAGTGTTCCATGATCGAGAAGATGCCGGGACTCTATGATGATAAGTTTAAGAACCTGATGGTTGGATATGCATTCATGACCGGACATCCAGGGAAGAAGCTGCTGTTCATGGGGCAGGATTTCGGGCAGCATCGGGAATGGAGCGAGGCGAGAGAGCTTGACTGGTTCCTTCTGGAAAAGGACCGCAACCGCCAGCTTCAGAGTTTCATGAAGGCTTTACTGCACATTTACCAGAAGAATAAATGTCTCTATGAGTGTGACTGCGATCCGGAAGGCTTCGAGTGGATCAATGCCAACGATGGAGACCGCAGTATTTTCTCCTTTGTGAGATATTCCGCAAATGGAAGGAATAATCTCTTGTTCGTATGCAACTTTACGCCGGTAGCCAGACCGGATTACCGGGTAGGAACGACCTGCCGCAGAAAGCATACATTGATTCTCAACAGTGATGCGGCGGAATTCGGCGGTTCCGGTGCGGAACATCCGGAAGTTTATAAACCGGTGAAGCAGGAGTGCGACGACCGGAAGTATTCGATCGCCTATGACCTGCCGGCTTATGGCGTTGCTGTCTTTAAGTTTTAAGGACAGGAGAATAACATAGTTTTCGATGTGTAGTTTGTGTGATAATATAAGCGTTTGATATTATAGTGAACGTCTCTTTTCGGCGTTCACTATAATATTTTTGTTTTGTAGGGGGATTTTGTCTTAAAGGAGACTTCGCGCCTATAAGAGAAAAGTGCTCTGCTATGGATGTGCTCTCGCACGATTGTTGCGGGAGCTGTTTTTGGGGAGGAAAATATTTGCGAGATGAAACGAATGTTGTAGATATGTATTTTGAGATGGATTCCTTTGGCAGGAAACGGCTTGTTTATGAGGAGTTCATGGGGGATAATAA
>JAJQDO010000209.1:0-6745 GCA_021202175.1 Clostridiales bacterium
TGATGAAGAATTTAAAACTGACGGCAGAACAGGCCATGCAGGCCATCGGCATTCCCACTGCGGAACAGGCTATGTATTTGAAGAAATTGTAATTATTCAAATCCATTTTTACAACTACTATATCAATATCGAAAAAAGGAGCGATACATCAAATTATGAGGCATCGACTCCTTTTTGATTTTTCACCTCTGATGGGCGTTAATCATGTCCAGCTTACTGTTTCATTTTTACTCTGGCTTTTGCCGTATATTTACTGATTTCTACCTTAATCACAGCAACAGATTCCACCATTTTCTCGGTGAACGCAAAAGTTCTTCCAGTTTGATTTTCCATCAATAGGTTCAATGCTCGTTTTTTCTCTTCTACATCATCGACCACTGACGCGCAACCTTGTCCAATTACAGACGAATAGAAAGAACCATACTGGCACGGGGCATCATCAGCAGATTTCCTGTCAGCATCTGCCGGGTTTGCGTATCAAAATCTGAAAACATCAGGATTCCTCCCTACAAAAATCATGAATTTACGAATGGCTTTAGAATATCATATTTCCACTCGGTTTTCATTACCCCAGTCACACAATTTATCTAATACGCTGACCAGAGAATATCCCCTCTCTGTGAGAGAATATTCCACCTTGGGAGGGATTTGCGGATACTCATGCCGTTCAATCAATCCGTCCGCCTCCAGTTCTTTGAGGTTTTGGCTCAATGTCTTATCGGCCACATTCTTCGGGTAACGCCGCATTTGATTGAACCTCACCGGTTCATATTCCATCAGGCAATAAAGAATAATGGGTTTGTATTTTCCAGAAATGAGGGACAGAGTATAGCTGTAACCGGTATCCTCAAAATTCGCTGTTTCAATGTTCTTCTTTTCCATACTTACCTCCATGTAAGTACCTAACAAAAATGTTGGTACTTGTTTTTAAACCGACACTATGATAGCATAGGTGGAGCCGAAAAACAAACAAAACAGGAGGTATGTTTCCATGAGAAAAGATATAAAAACCACCGAAGCTATTTTCCCGATGCCAGTGCTAATGGTCGCAACCTATAATGAGGATGGAAGCGTCAACGTTATGAATGCCGCATGGGGAACCATGCTGTCTCGAAACCAGGTGATTCTCAACCTGACAGAGACGCATAAAACAGTGAAAAATATCAAGTCCAGAAAAGCATTTACAGTCAGCATTGCGGATGCCGCACATATGGTAGAAGCAGATTATTTCGGCATTGTATCGGGCAACAATACACCGAACAAATTTGCAAAAAGCGGTCTGACCGCTAAGAAGTCCGACCATGTAGATGCTCCTGTTATCACGGAGTTCCCTCTTTGTATGGAATGTGAGTTTATTACATATCAGGACGGCGAGTATGGTTGCGGGGTTATTGGCAAAGTAGTGAACACAACGGCAGATGAATCTGTTATGGATGGCGATCAGGTGGATATTTCAAAAGTTTCCGCTATCGCTTTTGACCCATACACGCATGGATATTACCAGGTAACAGATCGTGTCGGCAATGCTTTTAAGGATGGATTGCAGCTAAAATAACTGCGGCAGATCTGCAAAAATTCTGTAAAAGAAAATTATGGATATAACCTGGTATGGCACAGCATCAATTCTTCTGGAAACTTCCGGAACATCTTTACTTTTTAATCCATTTCTAAAATATCTTCCGGAAGGATGCAACATATGGAATGACAAAAATACAGCCCGCGACACGGGATAAATCAGTGCCACTGGCTGCATTTCTTAATCTTATAGCATATTATAGCAAAGTATTTACAACCTGTTCCAGCTCATCTCTGATTTGGATATGCTGTGGACAGACCTGCTCACATTTTCCACATTTGATACACTGATCAGCCGTTTGACGTCCATGACCTCCCACCAGCAACTGCATCTGTCCCTTCGCAACTTCCTTGTTGCCATATAGCGTATGTATATTCATCGCAGTAAAAGAACCGGAGATACCGATTTCTTTCGGACATACCTTCGCACAGTAATTGCAGGTCGTACAGGGAATCAGTGGAATGGCCTGCAGAGCTTTTTGCGCCTTGTCCAGCACGGTTTTTTCCTGGTCGGACATTCCTTGGAAATCCTTCATATAGGAAAGATTATCCTCCATCTGCTCCACGCTGCTCATACCAGAGAGGACAGTGATGATTCCATCCAGACTGGCTGCAAAGCGGATTGCCCATGACGCAAAGGATGCGTCCAGGTCTGCTTCCCGGAAAATATTTCTTACCGACTCCGGCGGATTGGCCAGCATGCCGCCTTTCACCGGCTCCATGATAATAATCGGCTTCCCGTGTCTTCTTGCCGTCTCGTAACAGGCACGTGACTGAACCGCTGGATTTTCCCAGTCAGCATAATTGATCTGCAGCTGCACAAACTCTGCCTCCGGATGCACGTTCAGAATAGCGTCCAGTTCTTCAGGCGTAGAGTGGAACGAGAATCCGATGTGCCGAATCTTTCCCTCTGCCTTTTTCTCGCGGACAAAGCTCCACATATCATAGTCGTCAAAATATCTGGTGCGGCCTTCACCAAGATTGTGCAACAGGTAAAAATCAAAATATCCGGCTCCTGTCTGCTTTAACGAAGTGTCAAACTGCGCAATCGCTTCCTCCCTGTTTTTGCAGTTGATCCAGGCCGCGTTTTTGGTGGCGAGCTGAAACTGATCGCGCGGATACCGTTCCACCAGTGCCTGACGGATGGCATCCTCGCTCCCGGCATAAGCCCAGGCTGTATCAAAATAGGTAAAGCCAGCCTCCATAAACAGATCAACCATCTTTTTAACCTGCTCTACATCAATTACTTCGTCCTGCTTCGGCAGACGCATCAGACCGAAGCCAAGCTTCTTAATGTCTTCACCCATGTAACTCATTTTCTTATTCCTCCCATTATTTCAATATACCATATTGTTCATCTGAAACAGATTCCAGTCATTCTGGTATCAAATGCTTCGTTTCTATCAGTCAGCTATGCCTAAAAGCATTCTGGACATCAGGATAGAGATAACCCACTTTACTGCAACCTTATCACAAAGCCGCCTTCATATCAAGCTGGTTTTTTTGCATCGTGATGCCAGCGATGCCGGCAACTCTAATCAAGAATCAACTGCCCGGATGCAACCCTTGTCTGGTACAAAATAATGTGTTTTTCTCCGGCCGCCCGGGCTTTCAGTACTTCAATCGGCGTGCGGCAATAGATTTCCGAAACTTCTTCCACCGTACTGTCATTTCCCATAATTTCTTTCCCGACACGACCTTCGTCCTGCTCTTCCTGTTCCGCCAGCTTTCTTATCTCCTGACCGGCAGTGCCCTCCGGTATCCCCTCAATATTTTCCAATTCTTCTGCGCTTTGCAGGCAGACCATCAGCAGCACATCCGGAGTCTTTTGCCAGTCGGCTTCCCACTCTCGCAAAAACGACATCAGTTTTTCTTCATTTTCTGCCAGATTGGAACCAAGAAATATCGTCTCCACATGGTTCCATTCCAATGGTCCCGTTTCCGTCTTCTCGTATTTTTCTTCCATTTCCTCCATATTCCCGGCAACAAGATAAATTGTATCGCAGGGAATGCTTTCCTCCCTATCTCCCATTTCTCCCAGATCAGCTGTAAATATCCAATATTCATAATCATTCTCCCTCACATCCACATAAAGAGACAGGACATAGCTTTTATCCTCCACGTCCTCCTGCTTCCCACAGCCACATAAGGCGATCATACATAGTAAAAGTACCGTCAAAGCTGCCTTCTTACTTTTCTTTGAGGATGCACCGGACTGTGCTGCAGAGCCAGTGCCGAGGCGGGTATGAAAGAACCAGGGACATAAGGGCAGTAAAATCAACAACGGAAAATCAATCCATTTTTTATAAAAGAGGAACCCACGCAGCATCATTTGCCCCGCCTCTTCTGTAAGAAAGCCACATGCGAAAAACATAAGAAAAATGACGCCTGCTGTGAGAGCGGCCGTTCTGGTTCGCAGCGTCCGCGTATCCGATATTTTTTTGCCAAAGGTCTCTTCTCCTATTCTCCTTCCATAGTACAGATAGCCGCTCAATACGCCCACCAGGCAAAGGATCCAGAATACGGCAAGCAGAATGTCAAACCTTTCCAGGAAGCCTCCGGGTAGACGGATGAGCTGCATGACTTTTATGACCGGCCACGGGGTAGACGCCGTCAATTCTCCTCCCAGATTTTGGATTGTGACAAACCATAAAAGCACATTCCAGATACAGACACCCGCCACACTTTTCCATACCAGGTTTCGCCTTTCCCGGCACCAGGAATCTCTGGCAGATATACTTTCTTCTAATATATCATTCATTAACGTATCCTCTGACGATGTGTTCCCTTCTGCCTCTCTCTTCACTGATATACCCTTGGAAGAAGACCGACTCTCCCACAGATTCTCCGTCGTTGCCGGCACCAGAATCAACAAAAATTCCAGCGGTGTCGCACATAAAAGAAGCAGATAGCTGTTCTCCAAAAGTATCGACGCATTTTCCTGCAGAGACGGAACATGAAGATTTCCTTCCAATCCGACAAATGCCAGAACAATTAAAATAATAAATAATACCAAAATCCAGGGGAAGAGCGCTTCCAGGAAACGGGCTCTTTTCTGCAGGGTCGTCTGACAGCAATACCACAAAAGGACAGCAAAGGGCAATAATATTTGAAACATACTGGCGTCCGGCATGTAAATCTTGTGTATGGATAATCCGAAAAAATAAAACAATGCCATCCCATTGAGGAAGAACCGTGCCATGTAAATCGCTCCGATCCATTTTCCTGTGACCAGGCCATACCCCACCTTCATCTTGTCGGGGCAGACATTTTCCAGATGCCGGATATGAAAGAGCATCCATCCCACAAACAAAAAAAGGAACCCCGCATACAAAACCAGCTACCAGAATCCTTCCGAACGTCTGCCTAAAGCCGCCACCTCAGGAAAGGTCAGTCCGGCTGCCCCGAATCCTTCAATATAAATCTTCCTTTTCAGCTGGCGCCGGGATATTTTATTTTCATTCACTTTACATTCCTCCTATCGTTTTTTGGGCTGTCCCTTTTTCCCATTTCTTTCTTTTTTCTCTCAACTTTTTTTACTCATTTTCCCATTTTTATAATATACCCATAACGGTGGACACGCGAATTTTGTCATCCATTCTTTTTGTTCTTCACCTCTATCTTCAATCTGTCTTGCCCATCCGTTTCCGGATCCGTCGTCCCGCTTTTGTAAACAGTGGGCGCTTCCACATCAAACGCATCGGATAGCGAACATATTCATCTTTTCCGGCATTGTAATCCAGGTCTCCCCCACAGACAGCAGGCAGCAGATAAGGCACGCCAAAAGATTCCAATTGGGACAGGTGGAACAGCACCGCAGCAAACAGCAACAGATACCCGTAAATCCCTCACACCGCCGCCGCGAAGATAAAAAGGAATTTGAGCAGACGAAAAACTTCGCCAAAGGACTCACTGGGCACGATAAATGAGGCGATGGCTGTAAACGCCACGACGATAACTACGATGGTGCTGACCAGCCCCGCATCTACCGCGGCCTGCCCGACGATCAGTCCGCCGACGATGCCGATGGTGCTTCCTAATTGTCCCGGAATGTGAATCCCCGCTTCCCGCAGCAGTTCGAACTGAAATTCCATCAGCAACACCTCCAGCACTACCGGGATAACGATGCCGGTCCGGGCCTGGGCGATGGATAGCAAAAACGTCGTGGGAAGCATTTCCGTATGGTAACCGGCAATCGCCACGTATAGCCCTGGGAATCCAAAAGCAAAAAGAGAAGCCGCAAAGCGCAATAGCCTCGCGAAAGACGCCACTTCAAAGCGGGTATAATAATCATCCCCGGATTGAAAAAACATGGAGTAGGTCACCGGCAAGATCAATACACCTGGAGAATTATCGATCACCAGAACAATACGCCCTTCCAGCAATCCGCTGGCCGCCTTATCCGGCCGCTCCGTATGCTGCATCTGCGGGAAGGGCGTCCAGGGATTTTTTTCCATCAGCTGTTCCACCATACCACCATCGAGGATGCCGTCAAGGCTAATCTGGTCTACACATTTTTTCACTTCCTGTAACAGTTCCGGTTCCACCAGATCATCCATATAGCATATGGCCAGATCTGTCTTCGACCGCTCTCCCACCTTAGTGTGTTCCATTTTCAGGCGCGGATCGCGAATCCGTCTTCGTATCAACGCCGTATTGGTGCGGAAATTCTCCGTAAAGCTGTCTTTCGGGCCGCGGATGACCATCTCCTGTTCCGTCTCACCCACGCCCCGATCCGGAAATTTTTTTGTAGACAGCGATATCGCCTGTGCGCAGCCTTCGATCAAAAGCACCGCATTTCCCGCCAGGATATCCGTCAGAATATCCTCATACGTCTCCACACTCTTCCAGTCCACGGTCTCCAGCACATGGTTTTCCACAAAAGACAGCAGATCCGTATCTGTTGCAGACTTCCGGTTCGTTTCTCTTTCAGATACCAAGTCCGTTTTCTGCAACGGGCGAATCACAAAATCCTGTATCGTCTGTGCATCCGACATCCCGTCCACATAAATCACGACGGCTCTGGTCTTTCCGTCTCCTGCATAAAAAATATTTTTTACCATATCACCGCTTCGTTCCAATGCCTTTTCCAGGAAAGCGTAATCGGCATCAAAATCATTTTGCAAACAGCCTTTTGTCTTCTGATCTCTAACATAAGTTATATCCATCG
>JAJQDO010000209.1:6755-15876 GCA_021202175.1 Clostridiales bacterium
CATCTCCTTTCTCTGCAAATAATCTTTTCGCTGTGGATTATCGCGGCGCGACGCTTTCTTTCCTAAGTAAACGACATGACAGCAAAAAGATTCTCTCTTTTTGTCTTCCGCGTTCTCGCCTCTTTCTACCATAGTTTGAATAAAAATCAGAGAAATATACTTCCATCTTATGATTAGGATGTCAAAAGGTCCTTTTCATTGCTGAGAAAATTTTTAATTAACGCGAAATACGCGGAACTCTTTCTTGCTTTTTAATAAAATTCAGTTATAATGTATACAAGATACACAGGAGGAACAATTTTATGCTAGAACCCTTACATTTAAAAGCTTATGCAAAGGTGAACCTTGGGCTGGATGTGATTCGCAGACGCGAGGATGGCTACCATGAAGTGCGAATGATCATGCAGACGGTCAAGCTCTTTGACCGGATTACTTTGGAAAAAAACGATTCCGGCACGATCTCTCTACAGACCAATCTGCCCTATCTCCCTGTAAATGAAAAGAATCTGGTTTATCGTGCGATTGATATCATCCGTCGGGAATACGGCATCAAGGATGGCGTCCGGGCAACAATCACCAAACACATTCCTGTCGCAGCCGGCATGGCCGGCGGAAGCACCGATGCAGCTGCCGCATTTGTAGGGATGAATCAGCTGTTTGCTTTGAATATCACACAAGAGACCTTAATGAAATACGCCGTCACCCTTGGCGCGGACATCCCCTACTGTATCATGCGCGGGACAGCCTTGTCCGAAGGCATCGGAGAGCTTCTGACGCCTCTGCCCCCCATCCCCGACTGCTGGTTTCTGATCGTAAAGCCATCCTTTTCCATGTCCACAAAATTCGTTTACGAAAATCTGGTCCTGGACGAAAACACCGTTCACCCGGATATTGACGGCATGCGAGAGGCTCTGTATCGAAATGACCTTTACGGAGTGACAGAGCGCATGGGAAATGTACTGGAGCAGGTAACGGAACAGCATTTTCCTGCCATTGACGAATTAAAAGAAATCATGAAACGAAACGGCGCCCTAAATGCCCTGATGAGTGGCAGCGGCTCCACTGTTTTCGGCATCTTTACTTCCAAAGAAAAAGCCGAGCGAGCTTCACAGGCCTGCCGCCGTCACCCACAGGTGCGACAGACTGCGGTCGTGCGGCCTTTTAATAAGTCCCTGCCCAGGGTGTCGTCTCAATGATAACTTAAAAAATGATTGAGCTGACACAAGAGCAACATAGAGCAATAAAAAAGAAATGGAATAAGCGGTAGAATGGAGGATTACTATGAATCATGACCATTTAAAAGATACAATGAATGAATATCTGCCCCTTCGAGATGTGGTGTTCACCACACTGCGTCAGGCCATCATTACCGGCGAATTCGCTCCCGGAGAGCGCTTAATGGAAATCTCTCTTGCCAATCAGATGGGCGTCAGCCGCACACCGGTCCGGGAGGCCATCCGCAAATTGGAGCTGGAAGGTCTTGTCATCATGATCCCCCGAAAGGGCGCCCAAGTAGCAAAGATTACAGAAAAAAGTCTGAACGATGTGATTGAAGTCCGCATGGTTCTGGAAGAATTTGCGGTCACTCTCGCCTGCGAGCGAATCGACGAGGACGGAAAAAAAGAACTGGAAGAGGCACATCATCATTTTGTGGAAGCCGCAAATGGCGATGACCTTCTCGATATTGCTGACAAGGACGAGCAATTTCACGACGCTATTTTCAAGGCCACCAACAACGACCGACTCATCAACATCATCAACAATCTGCGGGAGCAATTTTATCGCTACCGCATGGAATATGTCAAGGATATCGAACAGCATTCCACCCTGGTCACCGAACATGAACAGCTGCTGCACGCCATTTTTAACAACGACGCCGTGACGGCAAAGCAGATCATGCGGACTCACCTGCAGAACCAGCAGGAAGCGGTCATGGCGGCGATTCGTGAATGATGTAGTGTGGAAAATATTTTTCCATGGCTATTTATGCCGCCAACCAAAGGGTGGCGGCATGGGCGATTCGTGTAAATCATTCGATTTGAAAATCAGGCAAACGGACTGCAGACCTGAAAGGGGAAGCAGTCCTTCCCATCTACTCCTCCATAATCCCCTCCATCTCCTTCATCAAGAACAGCTTTCTCCCCAAAGCAGGCGGCTCCTCCACTGCCTCATTGTATTGTTTTATCTTCTGGATTGTTGTTCCGTACTGTTTGGCGATGGTCCACAGAGTGTCGCCTTTCTTCACGATATATCCTGTTATGGAAGGAATCCGCGCCATTTCTTCCTCATCAAGAGGACCTTCTTCCACTTCATCGATCATTTCCATTTCCATGCGGGCGAATCCAATCACATATATACCGGTCACCGCACGAATCTCCATCTCATTTCCATCGACCACATATCCACTGATCTGTTCCAACACACCCCGGATCTCACAGCGATTGGAAGTGTCCACCGGCTGGGTTTCCACGACATACTCAAAGGGAATCACCACTTCTTTAGACTGAACCGGCGCGCCGTCATCTCCCGCAATATACATGACTTTGCAAAAGATCAGCCCCTCCACAGCAATCCCTTCGTCTTTATATCCAAAATCTTCAATTCTTACATTTCCTTCCACATTCAGCACCTGCAAAAACCGGTGCGGATCGCTTCCCGAAGCGATTCTATGATTTATCTTTGTTTTTGCCTTATTCTGAAACATCAGATTCTCGAACTTGATCGGTCTGGTCTTCAGCTGCAGTTTACGATGATTGGCATACATATCCTTCAAGAGAGGCATCTGAAACTCGCGGTAAGCCTTCAGATCCAATTCCATGACGGCATCCACTTCTACATTTCTCGGTTCTCCATCCTCATCGGCCTTAATGGACGCCTGTCGATTCCCCAGCGTCACTGAGATATTTCCAATCAGATTCTCCTGGCTGTCACTGCATTCCAGTTCATTGTTAAAAGGAACTTCCCAGTCATAATATTGCACCGGATCCGAATCATCTTCGCTGCAGTACAGAATAAAAAGGAACAGTTCTCCTCGAATCTGTAATTTTCCCTCCATCATCCGAACATCCACATCGCGAAGCTCCATCGAATTCCAGAGGATTTCCCGGATATTCGGTTTGCCTGCCGGAAGACTGACGTCCGTCCGAATACGTTGGATATCTTTTTTATACATCACGACCTCGGTCATTGACGTCGGCTCATAAAGGCACTGGACCAGGTCCTTTTTCCCGACCGCTTTTTCCACACCGATGGTACATTCTACAAATGTAGTCTCTGAAATATGTATGTGAAAGAACAATACGGAGCGAATGCCACACTTTCTAGAATTGATGACAGATACCGTCAGATCTTCCAGATCGGCAGTGACCTTGGCCGTATCGGTCGCTTCTGCCCCCTCTACATTCATAAACTCCTCCAGAGAGAATTCATGTTCCATGTGGGCGATCTTCTGGTCATTTTCTGTACTGATGTATAAAATCTGCACGAGAAATGCTCCCCGGATTCGAAGACGGTCCGTCATGATTTCAATTTCATCGATATGAACTTCTCCCCGGCTTTCCACGATTTTTTCCACATCCGGTTTGGTATCCGGCACATTCATGTCCTGGTCGATGGTAATCTGCACATTCTTTTCCATCTTTAACACACTGGACTGTACCGTCCTTTTTTCTATTTTCATAAAAACCCCCATTCCCACCATCCCTTATCCCTTTTCGCCGGATGGCATTTTTTCATTTGTTTCCAGTATATGCGCTAATTTTCACTTTATGAGTCCATCTTACAGAGAACATCCATTTTTTCGCATCGAATAACAATGCAAGGAAATGTTTCCGTTTCCACCACCTTTTCCCCGAGCTCCGGACCCAGAAGCTGTGTCCGCAAATATAACGTATCTTCCGAACGACTGCATTCTTCGACTCTAATGCTGTAACCGCTGTATGGCTTGGAGCCATAACACACGACCAGATACATATACATGGAGTTTTTATAAATAAATGTCCCTGCCGTTTTCTTTTTTTCTTCCAACAAATCCTGCAGCTGACCGGGGCAATTGCTGTCCTTACAGATTACATATTCCACAGGTTCTTTGTCCGCTTCCGAGTCAAGATTTGTCAGACAACCGCATAGCAGGATGCTCAAAGGGAGAAATACACAAAGAAGCAGGATTCTATTTTTATCTATCACTATCATTACGGAAATCCTTCGCAAAAAAGAGTTTACATTATTATTCACAGCAAAGCAGATGCTCTCTGTCCGGTTACGCCTGACTATGCACAGCAACTTAAGTTTACATTCCACATATATATGCTCTTCACGAAATATTCATACCGCAAATTTATCCCATAGAAAAACGAACCATTCATTTGCGGATCTGCTGTCCGGATCAACCGATAAATGATAACAAAACTCTCTTAGCAAACAGGATAAAATATGGTATGATAAACTATATCAAATTAGAAACAAGGAGACATCTTTCATGAAACTATCTATTCCAAAACAGGCATCTCATATCATACAGACCCTTTCCAACCATGGCTACGAAGCCTACGTCGTTGGTGGATGTGTGCGCGACTCTATTCTTGGCAAGTCGCCCTGCGACTGGGATATCACCACCTCGGCCAGGCCGGAACAGGTCAAGGCGCTTTTCCAAAAAACCATCGACACCGGTATCAAACACGGAACCGTCACAGTCATGATCGGAAAGGATGGCTATGAAGTCACCACGTACCGCATAGATGGAGATTACGAGGACCATCGTCGGCCGAACGAAGTCACTTTTACTAAAAGTTTGCGGGAGGACCTCATGCGCCGGGACTTTACGATCAATGCCATGGCTTATAACGAGGAAGAGGGGCTGGTCGACCTTTTTGGCGGAATGGACGATCTAAGCCGAAAGATCATCCGCTGTGTAGGTCAGTCAGAAGACCGTTTTGGTGAAGATGCCCTTCGCATGCTCCGCGCTATCCGTTTTGCCGGACAACTTGATTTCCAAATCGAAGAGAAAACAAAGCAGGCGATCCTTTCTAGCAAGGACAATCTTCGTGATGTCAGCGCCGAACGTATCCAGATGGAACTTCTAAAACTCTTAATCTCCGATCATCCTGAGGTTTTGAGGGAGGCTTATGTCACAGGCTTAACCGGTATATTTCTTCCGGAGTTTGACCATATGATGAAAACGGAACAGAATAATCCCCATCACTGCTACAGCGTCGGTGAGCACACACTGCACGCTATCTGCCAGATCGAACCAAATCCGGTACTTCGCCTGACCATGCTTCTTCATGACGTGGGCAAGCCCGCGACAAAAACAACCGACACCAAAGGCATCGACCATTTTTATAACCACAACAAGGTCGGTGCAGAGATGAGCAGAGATATTTTAAAGCGTCTCAAATTTGACAATAAGACGATCCAGATGGTTTATACCCTGATCTCCCACCATGACATTCGCTTCAAAGACTCTAAAACCAAGGGGCGCAAACATGTCCGCAAGGTCATGCATTCCGTTGGCCCGGCCTTATTCCCTTATCTCTTAAAGGTGATGGAGGCAGATGTTCGTTCCCAGAGTGGCTTTTATCAGGCGGAAAAACTCGCCGCCTTAAGGGAAACAGAGGAAACCTGCCAGGAGATTCTTGAAGCAGAAGACTGCCTGTCACTAAAAGACCTGAAGATCAACGGCAACCAGTTGAAATCTCTGGGAATCCGGGAAGGTGAGATGATCGGCAGAGTCCTGAACACCTTGCTTTCCATCGTTTTAGAACATCCTGAACTGAATGATTATACCTGCCTGAAGGAACTCGCAGTGAGAATATATCATCAACTCCAAGGACAGAATTAAGAGAACGCAATCGACTCTTCTATGGCCAAAATAGAAGACACCTTTCGCATTTCAGCGAAGTTTTTCTATCATATCACAACATTTCCTGACATAGGATAGAGCAGATTTACTGTAAATACTCTGCCAAACAGTCGTGAGGCATACTTAAAGTGGAGGGAACGTTGTGAACGACAAATACTGTGAACTATTAGAACAATATGAAGTAACTGTCATTTCCACCTTTCGAAGCCGGGGAACCTTCCAGTGCGAGACAGACCAGGGGCTCGGCCTGCTAAAAGAATACCACTGTTCCATGCGAAAACTCGCCATGGAATACGAGTGGAAAGAAAAACTGGCAAACGCCGGCTTCGATCAGACCGATCAATATTTTATTTCCAAAAATCAAAGTCTGGTCGTCTATGACCGCTATCACACCCCTTTTGTCCTGAAACATTATTTCCATGGCCGAGAATGCAGCCTGGCCAGCAGTCAGGATATATATAACGCATGCAGAAATCTTGCCTTTCTGCACAAAACTTCGAAGAGCATCACCGATATCCCTTTTGAAGACCCGCATACGGAATCGATAGAACACTTATTTATACGGCGGAATCGGGAGTTGCGTACCATAAGAAAATATATCAGCAAAACCAACCAGAAAAAACCTTTTGAACTCCTGTATACAAAGTATTTCTCTCATTATTACGAAGAGGCAGTTCATGCTCTCGAGGAATTAAAAAAGATGGAAATATCCGGCGTCAAACTCGCCTGTGGTGTTTGCCACGGCGCCTATCATCATCATAATATTTTAATCCTTCCGGATGATTCTGTAGCTACCGTTGGTTTTGAATCGATCTGTTATCAACCCTATCTGATGGATCTCTATCTTTTTTTGCGCAAAACCCTGGAAAAAAATCATTATAGTTGTCAACTATTTGAGATAGGAATTTCAGGATATTCCGAATATCTTCCTTTGGACAGACACGACTTTCAGTTCCTCTATCTTCTTTTTTTGTACCCGGAAAAATTCTGGAAAGTATCCAACCAATATTATAATCGGCGAAAAACCTGGATTCCCCCGAAAATGGAAGAAAAACTCCGAAAAATTCCTGAACAGAACGAAGAAAGAACATATTTCCTTAACTCTTTTTCACACCACCTGTTAAAATAAAATGAACATAAAACTTCTCTTATTTTTTGATTAAAATGAAAATCTCCCATTATTTATTAAAATGAAAATTGTGTTTCTTATATAATTGTGCTAAAATGGCAATGTAATTTTTCACGTTGCATCCCAACGATTTAGAGGGAGATGATTCTCATGGCCTACATGGCTTTATACAGGAAATGGCGTCCGAATGATTTTGATAAGGTCCAGGGACAGGACGCGATCGTTCAGACTTTGCGTAATCAGATTATCTATGACCGCATTGGTCATGCTTATCTGTTTTGTGGAACAAGGGGCACCGGCAAGACATCTGTCGCAAAGCTCTTTGCAAAAGCGGTCAACTGCGAACACCCCATAAACGGTAATCCCTGTAATGCCTGTCCGTCCTGCCAGTCCATCAACGACCAGAGTTCCCTGGATGTTCTTGAAATTGACGCGGCTTCCAACAACAGTGTGGATAACATCCGCGAAATCAGAGAACAGGTACAGTATTCTCCCGTAAGCGGCAAATATAAAGTATATATCATCGATGAGGTTCACATGCTTTCTTCCGGTGCATTTAACGCACTTTTAAAAACGCTGGAAGAACCGCCTTCCTACGTGATATTTATTCTTGCCACAACAGAAAAGCATAAGATTCCGGTAACGATTCTCTCCCGCTGTCAGAAGTTTGATTTTAAGCGGATTTCGGTAGATACGATTGCCGGCCATCTGGCACATCTCATGGATGAAGAGGGCATCTCTGTTGAAGATAAAGCGCTCCGTTATATCGCCCGGGCGGCAGACGGCTCCATGCGTGATGCATTAAGCCTGTTAGACCAGTGCATCGCCTTTTATCTCAATCAGGCTCTTACCTATGATGATGTCCTGGAGATTCTCGGGACTGTGGATACCGCCCTATTTAGCAGCCTGCTCCAAAACATTCTGAAGCAGGATACCATTTCCGTTTTAAACATCATTGATGATATGATTACGGAAGGACGTGAACTGACCCAATTTCTGACAGATTTTCTGTGGTATCTGCGTAATCTTCTCATATTGAAGGATCAAAATGGCGATGAAGGCAGCCTGGATTTATCCACCGAATCGATCCTTGCTTTAAAAGAAGAAGCCGCAATGGTGGATACCAGTACGCTTTTGCGTTTTATCCGCGTATTGTCTGACCTGTCCGGCCAGTTGCGGAATGCCACGCAGAAACGCGTTCTTCTGGAAGTTGGTTTTATCCGATTGTGCACGCCCCAGATGGAGACGGACTCCGGCAGTCTCTTAGAACGGCTGCGAATACTGGAAAACAAGATAGCGGAAGGCATTCCTGTCCAAATGTCTTCATTGCCCGACAATACCGGCAATGCCAACGATGCTTTCTCCGGTTCGAATGGAGCCTCCGTACAGACCGCTCCAAATGGTTCCGGCAAAGCTCCCGCATCCTCTGATCCCGTTCAGACCCTGGCACAGAGATTTAGTCCCGCGGAGGTTTCAGACTTAGAAGAGATTGCCTCCAACTGGAAGACCATCGTCGCACAAACCGACATGCCCATGCGCAAATTTCTACAGCCGGCACGGATTGCTGTTTCTGAAGACAGCTCAGTTATCAAACTAATCTTTGCACAGGATAAGGAGAGCACTCTGGGAAAAGATTATTTTGAGAAGGATCATCAGCATCATCTCCAGATTTTATCCGATATCGTGGCTAAGCATACCGGAAAACAGGAAAAAGTTGAATGTATGTCCGATACGCGCACCACACAAAATGAATCTAATTATATCGATTTAAGCAAAATTCATCAAACAATCATTTTTGAGTAGTTCTTGAATTCAGGCGAAAAAACGCTTGACAATATGAGGAGGTAACATTATGGCAAAAAGAGGCGGATTTTCAGGCGGCATGCCCGGAAACATGAATAACCTGATGAAGCAGGCGCAGAAAATGCAAAAACATATGGAAGAACCCCAAAAGGCTCTGGAAGCGAAAACCTATGAAGCGACTGCGGGCGGCGGCGTAGTTTCCGTCACCGTATCCGGCAAAAAGGAAGTTGTCGCTGTCAAGATTGCCGAGGAAGTTGTCGATCCTGATGATATAGAGATGTTAGAAGATCTGTTCATGGCTGAAGCCGAGGCTGCGCTCCGGGCTTGGG
>JAJQDO010000128.1 GCA_021202175.1 Clostridiales bacterium
CCGCATCAAGAATCCCTCTGGCCTTCTCTTCCGCACTGCCGACTGTCGTCTCATAAACCTTCTTCTGATGATTCGTGGCAACAACAGCAGATACCAAAGCCGCAACAACGATCAAAATGAGAACAGCAACCACGGTGATAGGACCCATATCTACAGGAGCACCTCCTTATTTAGTTTTTATCATACCAAAGTACAACACTTAGATTCTAAGCTTTTTCAGAGGAAAAGTCAAGATAAATATAAACTGTCTCCTAATTTTTTTTATTCATCTTGCACATAAATCAACAAAATTAAATTCCATTCATGGCAAGTAATGACAAAAATTGATAAAACACTTCATTCTTCTTCCATCTCATCGAGTATTTTACGAATCAATTCCAGTGAATATCCTTTTCTGTAAAAATATGCACCTGTTTTTTTCCTCGCCAGACTGTCCATCTCGGGGAACTTCCTGATGTACTTCATAAGCAACGGGCGGAGGTCTTCCGCATCCTGTTCGCCGATCTCCTCAAAGATCCGGTCCAATATCCAATCCGCTACTCCTTTTTTCTCCAGCTCCATGCGAATCTGTCGATAACTCTTCTTCTCCTTTTTGAAGTAAATGTAATCTCTCACATAATTCTCATCATCCACATACCGATTAGCCTTCATATAATCAACAGCCCGGTCGATGGATATGGCGTCATTCATGGACTGCTGCAGCTTATCCCGCAGTTCCTTTTCAGTACAATCTCTTTTGGCAAGAATTCCGAGAGCCCTTTTTCTAGCCCTCGGAATCGCGTATTCTTTGCGGAGCTGTTCGAATTCTTCTTCTGTCAGAAAAGTTCCTTCTTCCAATCTCTGCTTCTTAATCTCTGCCGGATAAAGGTAAATGCCTTCCCCATACTCCGTGCTCACATAAAGTTTCTTCCCGCTGGTCCGCTGGATACAAATCCTATACTCCATCTGTTCTTATGCTCCATCTGCGCTGTTCTTTCCCTATTGGCCGGCTACGGCTACGCATCGGCTGAGGTGGAATCTGTGGATGCAGAAGTGGTGCCTGCGTTCATAGCTTTAGTGCCTGCGGTTCCGGCGTCAGTGTTTCTCGCGCCTGCGATCTTGGCGTCCGCTGTTCTGGCGTTCGCAGGTTTGGCGTTCACTGCTCTGGTACCTGCGGTTCCGGCATCCGCAGGTTTGGCATCCGTGCTGCTATTCTCCTCTCCCGGAAGAGTATCCGCCGGGATATCATAGAATACACGCACTTTATTCTCGATCTCTCTCATCACATCCGGGTGTTCTTTCAAATATATCTTGGCGTTCTCCCGTCCCTGGCCAATCTTCTCCCCTTGATAGGAATACCAGGCGCCACTCTTGCCGACAGCCCCCGCCTTCACACCGAGATCAAGGATATCTCCCTCTCTTGAAATGCCCTGTCCAAACATAATGTCAAATTCCGCCTCACGAAACGGCGGTGCGACCTTGTTCTTCACCACCTTAACACGGGTATGGTTGCCGATGACCTCACCGCCCTGCTTGATGGCTTCCACGCGACGGACATCCAGACGAACAGAAGAATAAAACTTCAACGCACGTCCGCCGGTCGTCGTCTCCGGATTACCAAACATAACGCCCACCTTCTCACGAAGCTGATTGATAAATACTACGACACAGTTCGACCGGTCGATCACTCCCGTGAGCTTCCTCATCGCCTTCGACATCAGACGGGCATGGAGGCCAACCTGCTGATCATCCATATCGCCGTCAATCTCCGCCTTTGGCACCAGAGCCGCTACTGAGTCGATAATCACAATATCCAGAGCACCTGAACGAATCATCGTCTCTGCGATCTCCAGCGCCTGTTCTCCGTGATCCGGCTGGGAGATATACAGGTTATCAATATCGACGCCAATCCTCTTGGCATACTGCGGATCCAGCGCATGTTCCGCATCAATAAAACCAGCGATACCGTCCCTCTTCTGGGCCTCCGCGATCATATGCAGGGCAACGGTCGTCTTTCCGCTGGATTCCGGTCCATAAATCTCGATAATCCTCCCTTTCGGCACGCCGCCAACGCCCAGTGCCACATCCAGACTGATGGAACCCGTAGGAATGGTTTCCACATTAATATGAGCGGAAGCATCCTCGAGCTTCATGATCGAACCCTTTCCAAAATTCTTCTCAATCGTCGAAACAGCGTTATTCAACGCAACCATCTTATCTTCTTTTTCTTTTTTATTCATGTTCTATACCCTGACCCACAAAATTATACCGCGATCACTCATCTACCCTCTGAAACTTCCAGGTGACTTCTAAATGACGAACAAATATATCATCTGGTCTACATATAAGGCGTGCCGTTTCCCACACAATGAGGAACCGGATAATCTCATGGGACGAACGAGAATACTCCTCGTTCTCCCTATCCTTTCTAAATATTATGATTGATTTGAATGTCAAAAGTATGACACTACAGATTTCTCCACAGTTCGCATTCTCGAAATCTTTAAACAATCGGAATACGCTTACTTTTCTATTAAAAATGGCTTCAATTTCTTTTATCTTATCACATTTTCCAAAACAAAACAAGTGTTCTCGAAAATATGTTCGATTTTTATCGTAATTTATCACTATTTATCAGGAGGTATATTAAGGCGCAGCCCGACAGTGGGTGAAAGGGCTGCCACATATCTTGCTTATCTGTTGTCTATCTTTTCCGGATACAGGTCGTGATGGGTCAATCGTTCGAAGGCTACCTTTTCCCATAAAGTGCCCGGTTTCCCATAATTGGTATAAGGGTCGATGGAAATGCCTCCTCGCGGTGTGAATTTCCCCCACACCTCGATATACTTGGGATCCATGACCCGAATCAAATCTTTCATGATAATATTGACGCAGTCTTCATGAAAATCTCCGTGATTACGAAAACTAAATAAATATAATTTCAGAGATTTACTCTCCACCATACGGACATCGGGCACATAAGAAATGTATATGCAGGCGAAATCCGGCTGTCCGGTCATCGGACACAGGCTCGTAAACTCCGGGCAATTAAATTTGACAAAGTAATCATGATCCTGATGTTTATTTACAAAGGTTTCCAATAATTCTGGAGAATAATCCTGCGGATATCTTGTGCCCTGATTCCCTAGAAGGGTAACGCCGCCAAGTTCCTCTCTTGATCTGCCGCTCATTGCTGTCGCTCCTTTTTTTTGCGTCTTTTTTATGTATTTTTTAATAGTAAAAGCGATGTATTCCTGTATCTTAAAATAACAGGGGCAAGTGTACTTGTACTTTAAAATGGCAAGGGGGACGTATTCCTGTAGATATTAAAATGATATATCAGGTCGAAACAGGTTTGTTCCTCCCCCACTTCCTCCAGAACCCACCCTTCAGCCTTGTCGAGGTCAGGCATCCATGTGTCCGCCTCATACATATAGTCCAGGCAGGTGACATAAGCTTTCTCGCAGAAAGGCAACAGCAAACGATATATCGATTCACCGCCAATGATGAAAATCTGCTTCTCCCTGTAGTTCTCCAGTTCAGTTCGAAGTTCCTCCTCATTATGGACGACAACTGCTCCTTTTCCATCGTAGCCTGATTGCCTGGTCAAAACGATATTGACGCGATTCGGTAATGCTTTCCCTCCAGGAAAGCTCTCCAATGTTTTTCTTCCCATGACAACAACATTCTTCTCCGTCAGTCGGCGAAAATATTTCATATCTTCTGGAATACGGATCAACAGTTCATTTTCTCTCCCTATAGCCCAGTTGTTATCTGCTGCAACAATCAAATCCATGATTTATCCCCTTTTTTTAAAATCGCAAACCGAAAGCACAGCGGCTTTCCTTTATCTTTCCAATGCCGTCGGCATCTGATTCAGACTTTCATGACATCTGACATCTTCCTCAACCGACGCCGGCTCTGATTCGAATATAAACTGCCCATCGTCTAAAGCCAATGGATTGCGGTCGACTTATTTCAAATGGCGACCGGTATATTTTTAATCTGTGGTCCTGTCACGTAGTTTTCTATGGTAAAATCATCGGCAGTAAATTGATAGAAGTCATGAATATCCGGATTCAATCTCACGGTCGGCGCGGCATAGGTCGGCCGACGGATCAACTCTTTTATAATCGGGATATGCCGGTCATAAATATGCGCATCGGCGATCACATGAACTAACTCACCCGCCTCGAATCCGCTGACCTGGCTGATCATCATCAACAGGGCGGCATACTGTACCACATTCCAGTTGTTCGCCGTGAGCACATCCTGCGAGCGCTGGTTCAATATGGCATTCAGTTTGTTTCCCGTGACATTAAATGTCATGCTGTAAGCACAGGGGTAAAGATTCATCTCGTGCAGATCCTGATGCACATAGATATTCGTCATGATTCTTCGGCTGAACGGGTTATTTTTCAGATCAAACAGCACCCGGTCCACCTGATCCATCTCGCCCTCTTTATATTGGTGCTTTACACTCATCTGATAGCCGTAGGCCTTACCGATGGAACCATCCTCATCAGCCCACTCATCCCAGATATGACTGTTCAAATCGTGAACATTATTCGACTTTTTCTGCCAGATCCACAAAACCTCGTCAATAGCCGAACGGATATAAGTTTTGCGCAGGGTGATGGCCGGAAATTCTCTGGACAGATCATACCGGTTGACGATACCAAATCGTTTGATCGTGTAAGCATAGGAACCATCCGCCCACTTCGGACGAACCTTTTCCCCTTCCGTGCTATAACCATTTTCCAGGATATCGCTGCACATGTCTATAAACAGCTTATCTGCGTAACTCATAATAAACCCCCATTATTCCTAATACGTGTGCAAAAAAACAATGGCGCCCCATAAACAGATCTCACGGAATCAAAACCCGCGAACAGATGAAACTCTATACAGAACACAGTCCATTCGGGTCCGATCACATAAAAAATGTTCCCTTCAGACGTCATATTTTCAGGTGTATCTGAAACGATATCGTTATTTCATGTCATATGCAAAGATAATTCTTATCAAACCATGGAAATGAATATCGTATTTTTCGAATGTGAATGCTGTGTCCAACTCCACCGAACCCAATGCCGGCATAGGCAAAATCAGCAAGAGAACGGAAAATTGTTTCTTCCATCCACTATAATTTATAACGCTCATCCATAAAAGAGTCAAGTAAATACTGAATTTTGAGCCCTGTTATATTCTTGAAAAACTTCTTATAAGGCGGATTTTTTAGAATTTTCCATATGATATTGAATCCTTCTGTGAAATATGCTATATTATGTTCGTGCCTTTGGTTCCATAATCAGGCATTTTTCCTGTTTTCAGGAAACTTTTTTGACTTTCTAATTATTTTAAAGTCAAAATAAAGCGAATACAAAACATCTTAGGAGGGCAACTTTATGTGGTTTGACGAAGCAGTTATTTATCAGATTTATCCGTTGGGACTTTGTGATGCGCTCGGGAAATCCGATTCCGATCACCGTATCCTGCGTGTTCTCGACTGGGTAGATCATATCAATAAAACCGGAGCGACCTGCGTCCTTTTTAATCCGCTTATGGAAAGTGATTATCACGGATACGATACGATTGATTACCGGAAACCGGATCATCGTCTCGGAACAAAGGAGGATGTGTCAAGAGTATGTCAGGCTATTCATGATGCCGGCCTGAAGATTCTGTTTGACGGTGTCTTTAATCATGTAGGACGTGGTTTCTGGGCTTTTCAAGATGTTTTGGAGAAGAAATGGGACAGCCCGTACTGCAGCTGGTTCCACATCAATTTCGATGGAAATACCGGCTATAACGACGGTTTCTGGTACGAGGGCTGGGAAGGCCATCATGAACTGGTAAAGTTGAATCTGGATAATCCTGATGTGCGTGAGCACCAATATGATGCCATCCGAGAGTGGATCCGGCTTTATGATATCGATGGTCTCCGCCTGGATGTGGCTTACTGTCTCAGCGAATCTTACCTTAGAGATCTGCGAAGTTTCGCCAACCAGGTGAAACCGGATTTTGTCCTGCTGGGCGAGACTCTGCATGGCGATTATAATCTATGGATGAGCGAGGAAAAATGTCACTCCGTTACCAATTATGAATGTTACAAGGGCCTGTATTCCAGTTTCAACAGTGACAATATGCATGAGATCAGTTTCAGTCTCAACCGCCAGTTCGGTTATGAAAACTGGTGCATTTACCGGAAGAAGCATCTGCTGTGTTTCCTGGATAATCATGACGTGGGACGGATTGCCAGCGTCCTGGAAGATAAGCCCAATCTTCCGGCGAGATCTGGTCTTCTTTTTGGCATGCCTGGAGTTCCTTCCATCTATTATGGCAGCGAGTGGGGCCTGGAAGGCCGCAAACAGGACGGCGACGAGACGCTGCGCCCGGCCATTGCTCTTCCGGAATGGAACGAGCTTACCGATGCCATCGCATCCTATGCCGAACTGCACACCAGTCATCCGGCTCTTTGCTATGGCGGTTACCGTAATCTGCATGTTTGGAGCAAAGAGCTGGTATTTGAGCGTGCCTGTCAAAAAGAACGGATTCTTGTCGCCATAAACATAGACGATGAGCCGTATTTTGCGCCATTCGACCCACAGGCCGAGAAAGGCGAAGATCTCCTTACCGGCGAGACCGTCACCTTCGAGGGCGGGCGAGAGTTACCGCCACACAGCGTGGCCTTTTGGAAAGGCTGAAGTATAAATTGGCATAGCTACTCCTGGCAGGTTAACAAAATCTCGTCTTCCGGAAGATGGAAGACGAGATTACTTATCTTATTTCTTATTCCGCGGTCTTCGTTGTTTTTTTCTTCGAAGCCACCTTTTTCTCCGGAATATCTCCGACACCATTTAAAATGAGACGCGGGCGGTACGGATACTGTTCACAGCTCTCTCTGGTGGTCACGCCGGAAAGAACCAGTGCCGTATCCAGACCAGTCTCGATACCGGCGATGATATCCGTATCCATTCTGTCACCGATGATGGCCGCGTTATCAGAATGAACACCCAGCAGACGCAGGCCGGTACGCATCATCAAAGGATTCGGTTTGCCGACGAAATACGCCTGCTTGCCGGTAGCCAGCTCGATAGGCGCGATCAGCGCCCTGCAGGCCGGCGCGATGCCACTCTCCGTCGGTCCGGTAAGATCGGAGTTCGTCCCGATCAACTTCGCTCCCACGTTCACCAGACGGATGGCTTTGGTAATCTGTTCCATATTATAGCTGGCGGATTCCCCTACGACAACGTAGTCGGGATCCACATCATTGTACATGATACCTTTATCATACAGCGCGTTTAAGATACCGTGCTCACCCACCACGTAAGCACTGCATCCAGGCGACTGGCTGTCAAGAAAATAGGCAGTTGCCAAAGCACTCGTATAAAAATGAGATTCATCCACGGTAAGGCCCATGCGGGCCAGCTTATTTTTCAGTTCCGGCGGTGTATACTGGCTGGAATTGGTCAGAAAGAGGAAGTTCTTCTTCTTATCCACCAGCCATTCGACGAATTCTTTCACTCCCGGCAATATACGGTTCCCGTGATAAATCACACCGTCCATATCACAGATAAATCCATCTTTATTACGTAATCGTTCCATATCGTTAACCTCCTAATAAATTCGGCTTTTCCTTAAACTCCCGTAATGTCGCCTGATATATCAGATCATTTGGCTGCAGGCCTTTATACCTACGAAAATTCACGGAAGAACCACAAAATCATACAGATTCATCATAGCAAACACAAAAAGATTGCACAAGCACGTTATTATAAAAAATATGTGTTATTCATGTAAATCGTTACTTTTCACGAGGTGGGACTAGCTCATGTAAGGGCGAAAACAGCCCTTAACAATTATAATGTTACTATAATCGTAGACACGAGCGAGAAAGTTTTACATGTCAATTTAAGGCATCTTATTTATCCCGATACGTTCGGAACGCATCTTCATAATCCTGCCATTTTTCATACCATTCCAAACAAGCCTTCGTGTAGGCATCTTCCAGTCTTTTGCCTTCTTCTTTTCGTTGGGCGCATATCGAATCCCATTGCATCCAAATAATGACATCCTGCCCGATTCGACTATCTCCAGAATGCTTCACTTCCATTCCGCTGATGTTAATTTCATCTTCCAAAGGCAAAAGCAAGAACCGCTCCCAGGCTTCTCCCGCCTGCTGCAACTGCCGAACAGCCAGTTCCAGCTGCCAGTCGGTGTAGGACTGTTCCGTGGAATATCCGGCACTCTGCATCCGGGTTTTTCTCGGCACCTCGTCCAGACCCTGCACCAGCCTGGTGTTTTCGACTGCCGTCGCTTCCGCCCCGGCCCAACCCAGCTCTTCTTTTTTTCTGAGATGCTCCAGATAATGTTCATATCCAAAAGGATAGTAAGATACATGATCCTTCTCAAATATCAGCAGGGCATCCGCAATCTCATTTATAAAATATCGGTCATGAGATATGAACAGTATGGTTCCCGTATAAGCAGAAAATGCAGATTCCAGCGTTTCTTTTGCCGGGATGTCCATGTGGTTGGTCGGTTCATCCAGAACGAGAAAATTTGGACGGCTTTCCAAAATCTCCGCCAGTACCAGACGACTTTTCTCCCCGCCAGATAAATCCGAGATCTTTTTGCCGGTTTCTTCCCCTCGGAAAAGATAACGGGCAAGTATCGTTTTCACCTCTTTGATCGTCAGATCCGGATGTGCCTCGGAGAAATGCTCAAAGACTCTTTTCTCGGATTCTACTTCTCCGGTATGTTGATCATAATAACCGATTTCTATCCGATTACCCAGCTGGCATCTCCCGGACAGAGGCGCTATCTGCTGTGTGATCGTTTTCAGAAATGTCGTCTTACCTGTCCCGTTGGCTCCGATGATACCGGTTTTTTGTCCCCGGCGGATACGCAAAGTAATCTCCTGTAATGTTTTATCGTATCCAATAAATAGTTTATCCGCATCAAACACCCATTTGCTGCCCAATATCAATGGTTCCATCTTTTCTGCAAAGACATGGGCCATATCCTCCGGCGGCCGTTCTATCTTCTGCATCCTTTCCAGCACCTTTTTCTTGGAGCGGGCCATGGATGCTTTTTTCGGCTTATGCTTAATCGTTTCGATGAGTTCTGTCAGCCGTTCGATTTCCTTTTGCTGTGCCCGATAATTTTTTATCTGAATCTGATGGTTTTTATCTCTTTGTTTCCTGTAGTCACTGTAATTACCAACATATCTCGTCAATTTGCCGTCCGTCAGATCATAGACGATCTCCACCGTGCGGTCGAGGAAAAAACGATCATGAGACACAATGACCACAGCCTTATCATAAGAGCGGATATAATCCTCCATCCATTCCACCGCCTGCACATCCAGATGATTGGTCGGCTCATCTAAGAGAAGGATATCCGGCTTAGACAAAAGCAATTCCATCATGGCAATCTTCGTCTGTTCACCTCCGGAAAAGGTACCTATCTTGCGGTATTTCTCCTTTTTCGAAAACCCAAATCCGGTAAAAATCCGGTCATATTCCTTTTCGAATTCATAGCGCTCCACAGAATAGATATCTTTGCTTGGGCACAGTTCCAGGATTTTATCCTGCACCGTCATGTCCTTGCCAGATACTGCATTCTGGTGAAGCATGCCGATGGTCGTATTCCTCGCCAGGTATATCCCGGATGTGAACCGCTTATCGTCTCGGTCTAAGGACAATTCCCCGGCGATCAGGCGAAGAAGAGTCGTCTTGCCCGCGCCATTCTTTCCTACAAGACCAATCTTATCATTGCCCCGAATCTCAAAATCTATGTGATTTAAAATGGTCTCTCCTTGCAGAGAGACCGTTCCTTTGTTAATCTGATATCGCATAATCGTTCCTAATCCAGCATCGCCGTCAGATGTGGGAATATCTCCACGCTTCTTTTCAAGATGCCATGCATGTAGGCGATGGCCGTACCATAATTGGTAAACGGTATCCCCTGATCTCCGGTACATTTCATACGGTAGCGCATCTCCCGCTCATTCAGCATACAGCCGCCACAATGGATGACCAGGGCATAGGATGACAGATCCTCGGGAAAACTCAGGCCAGAGCAGGTCTCAATATTTAACTCTTTCCCCGTATGATTTTTCAGCCAGCGAGGAAGCTTCACCGTGCCGATGTCGTCGCATTGTCTGTGATGAGTGCACCCTTCTGCGATCAGCACCCTGTCGCCATCCTGCAGGCGGTCAATGGCTGTCACTCCCTGCACAGCTTCATCCAAAAAGCCCTTATAGCGCGCCATCAAAATGGAAAATGATGTCAACAGTACATCTTCCGGCACAACCGCGGAAACCTTGCCAAAGGCCTGACTGTCAGTGATGACCATAGCAGGCTTTTGTCCAAGCTTTCGCAACAACCCGTCTAATTCCGTCTCACGCACGCAAACGGGAGCTGCTCCCGCTTCCAGGAGATCTCGAATCACCTGTTGCTGTGGGAGAATCAGCCTGCCTTTTGGCGCTGCGCTGTCAATGGGAACGACCAGAACCACCAAATCCATAGGAGAGACCAGGTCCGCCACCAGATGTCTTTCCGGTCCGGAGCTGTTTCCAATCTGTGCGATCTTTTCCTTCAATTCATAAATATTAATCTGTTTCAAGGCGCTGACATAAATGGTATTATCCTGATTCACTTCAATGGCCAAAGCTTTTTCCGACACATCGTCGGCATCTCGATTCGCCTTCATAATCTGATCATTTTCTGAAATACTATCAGCTTCTCGATTCACCTTCATGGTCAAAGCTTTTTTTGACGAATCATCCATACTCTGATCACCTGTACATCGGCTCGTCGCATCGAAAGCATCATCACTTCCTGGAAACTCATCCAACAGATCTGCCTTATTATATACAATCAGATAGGGAATCTCCTTTTCCTCGAAAAGGCGAATCAGTTCCTGATCACATCCCGTCAGGCCTTCTGTGGCGTCCACTACCAGAAGCGCTACATCAGTGCGGTTCAGAATCTGCCTGGTTTTCCGCACTCTTTTTTCTCCTAGAGAGCCTGTATCGTCAAATCCGGGTGTGTCAATGATCATCACTGGACCGATGGGAAGAAGCTCCATCGCTTTTTTCACCGGATCCGTCGTCGTCCCCTTCGTCTCCGAAACGACAGCGAGATCCTGTCCCGTCACCGCATTTACCACACTGGACTTGCCAGCATTTCTTTTTCCAAAAAAACCGATATGAACTCTCTCACCAGAAGGCGTATCATTTAATCCCATCGTCTTCACTTCTCTTTCTGTAAATTATAGTATCCTGCCATTTGCATTATATCATTGTTTTACATGGTTGTCGAAAAAAACATGCTATATAAGTCAATAATTTCTTTTATTAAGAATACGCTTTAGCAAATCTATAGTGAAACTTTTTTATTTTTATCGAAACAAAGTCTCTCCATAAAGCAAACAAGCCCCACGGCAAACACCGTGGGGCATATCATCTTTTTTTACACACATTCCAGTTTTTCACAGGAACGCACATAGATATTTTTGATTTTCTGGTCTTTGATATAACCGCAGGCTTTTAAGCCTGCCTGCATTACATCCTGCCAATTCTCATCAGACAAATGACAGGTTTCATCATCATCTAATTCTATCAGGCATTTGTCTTCTGTTGCACATGGCGTGTCGCAGGAGACGCGATACATATTTCTTCTGCTGATCGCTCTAATCTCCTCAAGGGTATTTATCATGCGGTAAACCGTGGCGGAACCAATCTTTTCGTCCGCCTCCAGCACTTTGTAATAAATCTCTTTACAGCAGGAGCAATCTTCGTTCAGGATGATATCCAGAATCAGCTTTCTCTGCTTCGTGATGCGGCAGCCCCTATCCCGAAGCTTCTGGATAATGATCTCCTTTTGCATCTGCGTAACCTGATAGCTTTTGGAATCCTGATCGCTGATCTTCTCCCGTTCTTCCACCCTTTCTTCCACCTCCATCGCCATACGAGCTTTATTAATCAATGTCATACACTACCATAAGTCCGTTCACTCACAGTGATGATGGCACTGACTGCAGTTGCCTCCGCACTGCAAAGATTTTCCACTTTTTTTATCCCGGACCATACTTCTGATGATAAGCCCTACAATCACCAAAAGGATGCCGCCTACCAAAACAGTTCCCATATTAAGCCCTCCACAGTGGAATCCGGCTGGCCGAGACGAGCTCGGACAGCCTTTTCCAAATGATTAATTCGTTGCCTTCGCCGCAGCGCTGGCTGTCTGCCCTTGTTTGTAAGGTCTGAACAGCAGATACAGGAATCCTACGATAATCGCGATAGCGATAATGGTAAAGATACCAAATCCGCACTCACCGGTAAACAGGCCAACGATTCTATATACTACAAGTGATACAAGGTATGCCAGACCGCACTGATAACCGATTGCAATCCAGAACCATTTCGTATTATTCATCTCACGCTTGATGGCACCCATCGCTGCAAAGCACGGCGCGCAAAGCAGGTTGAACAGCAGGAAGGAATAACCGACAGCAGTAGTAGAACCTCCTGCACTGCCAAAAGCACTGGCCATATTCTGCCATACGGTTCCGTCTCCATTCGCATAGAGGATACCCAGGGTACCAACGATATTTTCTTTAGCCACAAGGCCGGTGATGGAAGCCACAGCTGCCTGCCAGTTGCCCCAGCCCTGCGGGATGAAAATCCATGCGATGGCATTGCCGATGGTTGCCAGGATACTATAGTTGATCTCTTCTTCTGCCAGCATACGGAAAGTACCATCTACAAAACCGAAGTATGTGGTAAACCAGATAACGATGGTGGACAATGTGATGATCGTACCAGCCTTCTTGATGAAGGACCAGCCACGCTCCCACGTACTGCGGAGCACAGATCCGATCGTCGGCATATGGTAAGCCGGAAGCTCCATAACGAACGGAGCAGGGTCGCCGGCAAAGATTCTCGTCTTTTTCAGAATAACGCCGGAGCAGATCACGGCAATCACGCCCATGAAATAAGCGCCGGTTGCTACAACTGGATTTCCTCCCAGAAGAGCGCCGGTAATCATGGCGATAAATGGAACTTTCGCTCCACAAGGGATAAAGGTTGTCGTCATAATCGTCATACGGCGGTCTTTTTCATTTTCAATCGTACGGCTGGCCATAATTCCGGGAACACCACAACCCATGCTGACAAGCATCGGGATGAAGGACTTGCCGGAAAGACCAAAACGACGGAAGATACGGTCAAGGATGAAGGCGATACGTGCCATATATCCACAATATTCCAATATAGCCAGCAGGAAGAATAACACAAGCATTTGCGGAACAAAACCGATGACCGCGCCAAGTCCGGCAACAATACCATCAAGGATCAGTCCGGAAAGCCAGTCTGCACAGTTCACTGCCTCCAAAGCACCACCGATCGCGTCCGGAATACTAGGAATAAATGTACCGTAATCAGCGGGATCCGGGCTTTCGTATCCATAAGATTCCATCACTGCAACCGCTGCGGTCAGGTCTTCATAGGATGCGGTCTCTTCGGAAACCTCAAGCGTTTCCTCATCCTCAACTTCATAAGTGACTTCCGCTCCTGCGTCATACATGGCAACAAGCTCAGCCACTGCCGCAGATGCTGCTTCCGCATCATATTCATTTGCTTCTTCATCGAGAGCATCTGTAATCTCGTCAACGCCAGCATCGGAAGCAAATCCGCCAACGATCGTTGCCGCATCGCCATATTCTTCCGAAACCTCTTCGTAAGCGGCGGTACCCATGCCAAAGAGATGGAAACCGTCACCAAACAGATTATCGTTCGTCCAGTCAGTCGCTGCCGCGCCGATGGTGGACATGGCGATATAATAAACAAGAAACATAACCAGAGCGAAAATCGGTAACGCCAGGATACGGTTCGTCACGACGCGGTCAATCTTATCGGAAACCGTCAGCTTATCCTTAGCAACAACCTTTTTCACACATTTATCGATGATTGAAGAAATGTATTCATAACGCTCACTGGTGATGATACTCTCAGTATCGTCATCGTAAGATTTTTCCAGAGTTGCAATCTCCGCGGAAACATCCGGCACACTGCTCATCTTCTCTTTGATCTTGGAATCCTTCTCCAGCATCTTAATGGCAAAGAAACGTTTCTGTGCTTCATCGATGCCAGTCAGTTTATTTTCTACCGATGTAATGGCATCTTCCACTTCTTTCGCGAAGCTATGTACACGTTTTACTGCTTTTTTGGAATTCGCCGCCGCCACTGCTTTCTTCGACACCTCGTCAATGCCGGTACCCTTCAGCGCGGAAATCTCTACCACTTCGCAGCCGAGGCTCTTAGCCAGAACCTTCGTATCGATTGTATCGCCATTTTTCTCTACCAGGTCCATCATATTCACTGCCATGATGACCGGGATGCCCAGCTCAATGACCTGTGTGGAAAGGTACAGGTTACGCTCAATGTTCGTTCCATCGATGATGTTGATGATGGCATCCGGCTTCTCATCAATCAGATAATTTCTCGCTACGACTTCTTCCAATGTATAAGGGGAAAGAGAATAGATTCCCGGAAGGTCCATGATGGCTACGTCCTTATGCCCCTTTAATTTACCCTCTTTTTTCTCCACTGTTACGCCCGGCCAGTTACCAACATACTGATTGGAACCGGTCAGTGCATTAAACAGGGTCGTCTTTCCGCAGTTAGGGTTACCTGCCAGCGCAATTTTTACTGCCATGTTATACTCCTTTTCTCTTAAAAATCTCAAACCTTTGAAACAGTATCCTATCACTTACAAAAGTTCGAAAACGCGATCATGCATTCTGCATGACTATTCTAAATTAGCTGTATCTAATCCTTAGGTCAAAAAAAATATCCCTAAATCTGGATCATCTCCGCGTCCGCCTTCCGCAACGATAACTCGTATCCACGAACCGTCACTTCCACCGGATCGCCGAGAGGCGCAACCTTTCTGATATAGATATCGACGCCCTTCGTGATACCCATATCCATGATCCTTCTCTTGATTGAACCGCTTCCTGTCAGTTTCGTGACAGTGACGGTCTCGCCAACCTTGGCATCTCTCAAAGTCCTTCCTGTACTCATATACCTACTCTCCTATCATAAATTTTGTGTCCAAACGGCTTACTGCCGTTTTCTTCACGCCGCCCCTCGCGTCGACATAATATTCCACACAGGTCGCACGCATTCTGTCTGTAATGAATGCCACATGATACTGACATCCATTACAAATATATATCATCTCTGAAGACAGAATATACCCAAACTACGCTCAGACTGCATAACCCAGCCGAGCCCTCCGGCATACATGTCTTCAGGTGGGTATATCAAACCATAATCTTGTTCGCCATATCCTTACCGATGGCTACTCTGGAATCCTTGATATTCACAATCAGGTTCCCCCCTGTCTCGGAAATCACTGTCACGACTGCTCCTACAACAAATCCCAGCTTCTCAAGGAAAAGACGAGTTTCTTCCTTGCCGCCTACGCGCTTAATCGTACACGCTTCACCGGTACCCGCCATACTAAGTGGCATCTTTCTCCCTCCTCACTCACTTCTGAATGCCTGCTGTAAGAATCTTATGACCAACGACCGTCCATGTCTTGAATCAAATTGCTATAAACTTACCGTAAGTATCCATAAATGAAATCTAAATGAAAAGTTATCTCATTACAGCGTTAGCATACACTAATCTGAATAAGTTGTCAACAACTCTTTGTAAATATTTTCACATTTTTTATGTTACTTGTTACTATACACGGGATATTGATGAGTGAATGTTATCATCTCATTTCTTCTGTACGGACTTTTTTTGTAATTTTTCTGTT
>JAJQDO010000018.1:0-2114 GCA_021202175.1 Clostridiales bacterium
TTTATGATAAAATAACAAAATATAAAATTAAAACAGGAATTAAGATGTTAGATAACAACTTTTCTAAAATATTTAAGAAGGGCAAATTGTACTGGTGGAATATTATTTAGCGCGCTTTACAATAATTTTTAAAAGATTGGACTATTTAGACTGCGTGGAAACGTTAATTTTAGATTTTTTATAAAATCAGCTTGATTGTCGGACGATTTTGGGAGGTATATTTATGAATATAGCAGTAGCATTTCCGGGAATCGGTTATCATGTCGATAAACCGTTATTGTATCACAGCAAAAAGATTGCCAGAGAGCAGGGGTATGAGATTGTGGACGTGCCTTATGGGAATTTTCCGTCCGATGTGAAGGGTTCCAGACAGAAGATGGAAGCCGCATTTTACAGTGCCCTTGACCAGTCAGAAGATATACTGAAAGAGATTGATTTTTCGAAATACGATGATATTTTATTTCTGTCTAAAAGTGTGGGAACTGCGGTGGCAGCTGCCTATGCGGGAAAACATGATCTACAGACAAGAAATGTATATTACACGCCGATTGCCGAGACATTTCAGTTCATGGAGCAGGAAGGGATTGTATTTCATGGGACGAAAGATCCATGGGTGGAGACGAAACTGGTAAAGGAAGAATGCAGGAAAAGAGGATATCCTCTTTATATTATAGATGAGGCCAATCATTCTCTGGAAACCGGGAAAGCCATGCGCGATCTGAAGAACCTGAAGAAAATCATGAAGATTACGAAAGAATATTTTATTTTCTTTCCAATAGATAAATGATATAATGAAACGGCATTCCCTGACTGCAGGTAAAAGCAGAAAAGGATGCTGTTTTTGGTTTATTATATATATTGACATACGAAAGGACGAAGGGAGCGTCAGATATTATGAAAAAGGCAGCGGATTTTAGATGGACAGCGAGAGAATGCCTGAGAGGAAACTGGGTTTCTGCAGTGGGTACCACTGTGCTGGCAGGACTTCTGGGGGCGAGTATAGACGTTTTTGATAGTAGTGGAAGCATTGTATTTAGTCTTTTTAACAATGGTTCCAATCATCATTCGAGTGCTATGTCCTACATGGTTCCCGATTCGGGTATGGCGCTGAGTTTTGCCATGATTTTGTCATTTATCGCAGTGGCGTTAGTGGCTGTGGCTGCGATCATACAGATAGCGAGATATGTTATCGGAAGCTTTGTCAGTCTGGGTTTAGCCCAATATAATCTGAATCTGATTGATGGAAAGGAAGTTCGTGTTGGGCAGATTTTTTCCAAAACGTCGAGTATCGGAAAGGCGATCTGGCTTCGCCTTCGCCAAAATATCTTTATATTTCTGTGGTCATTATTATTGATCATACCGGGGATTATCAAGTCTCTTTCTTACAGTATGTCCGTATTCATCATTGAGGAGAATCAGGAAATATCTGCGATAGAATGGATGGAAGTGTCCATGCGAATGATGGCCGGAAATAAGTGGAGACTGTTCTGCCTGAAGCTGAGTTTTCTCGGATGGCTGCTTTTGTCGGTCATTACATTGGGGATTGGGCTGCTCTGGGTGACACCTTACACGAATGCTTCAATGGCGGCCTTTTATGATGAAGTGTCGAGAAATAATATATAACATTTATATGATGGGAGGGATTCCTGGTTTTTGCCACCTTGCACTATTTTGCCAACATCTTATAAAAAAACAATTATATATCATTTATCAAGCATAATATTGATATAAGAAAACAAAAAAGTAGAATAAATGACAAAAAATATATAATAACAGAATGCGATGCTGTAGTACAGATATAAAATTGTTTTCATATTATATTTTAATGTATTTTATAAAACTATAATAAAAAATATAATAATAAATTTACCTATCTCTTACAAATAATTATCTTTTTCTTTTTTGTCGGAATAAGTATAATTATGGCGTATCTAGGTCGTGTTTCTTTCATCGATTTGTGACCGGTGGAGGCAACAGGATTTAGAAGACAGGGAGGTATTGATATGGAAATTATATTGATGCAGGAACAGGAAGTGGCGACTGCATGGGGTGTTTTTCAGCTGCCTTATGAATTATTGATGTCTCAGTTTGCTCAAGATGAGGGGGATGGAGTT
>JAJQDO010000018.1:2124-9445 GCA_021202175.1 Clostridiales bacterium
GGACGAGGCGAGGCGTCATTTTTTACAGTTGCCTGATGTTACTGCGATGCCGGTGCATCTATATGAAATGATTGATGACTGGCAGTCGGCTTTTCACCCTAGAATGCAGGAGATGTAGATACGATATATTTCCGAAATCACAATAGATACAGATATATGTTATATTATTCATTATACGGAATGTTTATTTCATTTGACATACGAGGAGAAAATATATGACAAGACATAAGGCCGTTTTTCGGGGAGGCAGCGGAGAGATTGTCGAGAAGAAATCGAGGTTTATCGCCCATGTGCAGTCTGCGGAGTCTGTGGACGAGGCGCAGGAATTTATCGAAGAGACGAAAAAACGATATTGGGATGCCAGACATAACTGTTCTGCTTTTTCTATAGGAACAGAGCATCCCCTGACCAGGTGCAGTGACGACGGAGAACCGGGCGGAACAGCAGGGAAACCGATTCTGGAGGTGATTCTGGGGAGTGGCATCAGTAATGTAGTGATTGTTGTCACCAGGTATTTTGGCGGGACACTGCTGGGAACCGGAGGACTGGTCAGAGCTTATACGGAGGCGGCGAAGGCCGGGATAGCACATGCGGTGATCATAGAAAAGATACCAGGCGTTCGAATGGTCCTGGAGATGGAATATACTGATTTGGGGAAGATTCAATATATACTGGCACAGAATCATATTGTTACTGAGGAAACAGAATATACAGACAGAGTAACGGTGCATGTTATATTTCCTGATGACGATAAGGATAAGTTGGGCAGCCTTCTGACAGAGGGTACCGGAGGAAGGGTGCGGATGCGAGAGGACGGTATGGTTTATTATGGCAAAGTGGAAGATGACGTGATTATATTCGACGGGAAATGATTTTTGCAGAACGAGATGATTGGTTTGATATGATTTTAAACCGGGATTTTTAAATCCCGGTTTAAAAAGAATCAGGACTGACTGTTACGTTTCGCGCGATATCTGGCGGTTGGGTCGAGTATCTTTTTGCGAAGGCGGATGCTTTTTGGTGTAATCTCTACTAATTCATCGGTGTCGATGAATTCCAGCGCCTGTTCCAGGCTCAGGATACGGGGCGGGGTTAGCTTCAGGGCGTCGTCAGAACCGGCGGCGCGCGTGTTTGTCAGCTTTTTGGTCTTGCATACGTTGACTTCAATATCGTCGCTTTTTCCGTTCTGACCGATAATCATGCCGGAGTATACCTTTTCACCGGGACCTACGAACAGGATACCCCTTTCCTGGGCATTAAATAACCCGTAGGTGATGGTTTCTCCAGACTCATAAGCGATCAGAGACCCCTGCTTGCGATACTGGATGTCTCCTTTATATGGGCCGTATCCGTCAAATAATGTATTCATAATGCCGGTTCCCTTTGTATCGGTCATGAATTCTCCCCGGTACCCGATCAGTCCCCTCGATGGGATGGAGAATTCCAGACGGGTATAGCCGGAGCCTGACATACTCATATTTTGCAGTTCCCCTTTTCTCTGGCTTAATTTTTCTATCACTGTGCCGGAGAATTCGTCAGGAATATCGACAACTGCGATTTCCATGGGCTCTGTTTTTCTGCCCTTTGCATCGGTTCGATAGAGAACCTCTGCTTTGCTGACGGCAAACTCATAACCCTCGCGGCGCATATTTTCAATCAGGACGGACAAGTGCAGCTCGCCGCGACCGGATACCTTGAAGGAATCGGTATTTTCCATCTCCTCTACCCGCAGGCTTACGTCTGTGTTTAATTCCCGGAACAGTCGATCTCTGATATGGCGGGAGGTGACATATTTCCCTTCCTGTCCGGCCAGAGGACTGTCATTGACGATAAATTGCATGGCGATGGTCGGTTCCGATATCTTCTGGAAAAGAATCGGCTGCGGGTTTTCCGGGGAACAGAGGGTATCGCCGATATGGATGTCAGATATACCGGAAATGGCGACGATAGAACCCACACTGGCATCGTTGACATCTACTTTATTTAAACCATCGAATTCGTAAAGCTTGCTGATTTTTACTTTTTTATTTACCGTGGGATCATGATGATTTACGAGCAGAACTTCCTGGTTGACTTTAATCGAACCGTTTTCTACCTTTCCGATTCCGATGCGGCCGACATACTCATTATAGTCGATGGTACTGATCAATACCTGGGTATCTGCATCCGGGTCGCCGGTCGGAGCGGGGATATGTTTGATGATTGTCTCAAATAACGGTTTCATGTCTGTGCCGTGTTCGTTCAGTTCCAGCATGGCGATTCCGGATTTTGCGGATGCATAGACAAAAGGACTGTCAAGTTGTTCGTCATCGGCATCCAGTTCCAGGAACAGTTCCAGAACTTCATCCATGACTTCCTCCGGTCTCGCTTCCGGACGGTCAATCTTATTGATGCATACGATGACCGGATGGTTTAGTTCAAGAGCTTTTTTCAAGACGAACTTTGTTTGCGGCATAGGACCTTCAAAAGCGTCCACGACCAGGATTACACCGTCAACCATTTTGAGGACACGTTCCACCTCCCCGCCAAAATCGGCATGACCGGGCGTGTCTACGATATTGATTTTTACGCCATCGTAATGAATGGCTGTATTTTTGGAAAGGATTGTGATACCGCGTTCTCTTTCGATATCATTGGAATCCATGATACGTTCACCGACTTCCTGGTGCTCACGGAAAGTTCCGCTCTGTTTGAGAAGCTCATCTACCAGAGTCGTTTTGCCATGATCTACATGGGCAATGATGGCTACATTGCGGATATCTTCTCTTGCGATTTTCATAGTATGCCTTCTTTCTTAACCTCTTAATTTCGCGTGACGCGAATTGAAAATAAACGTAATGTTACAATGAATGTTATTTCAAAGGAAAAATATATTTTGATTTTCTCAATAAGCGAAATCATTCTAGCATAAAGTCCTTAAAGAAACAATAAAAATTTGCTCAGAGAGCGATTTCAGAGAAAAATCATATTATCTGCTTATGTTTAAAGGTTGACATTTTAAAATAGAATTATTATACTGAATCTGTTTTAAAATAAAACAGGAAAACGTATTTATTTCTGCCGGTATGTAGATTTGCAGATTATATGAAAAGTAAAGTTACTGGTTGTCTTATGCCCATTGCCCTCAAACCCCGTAGTCCCATTGCTCTCATAATCCATCAAAATCATGAGAAGGGAATAAAATTAAAACGAAGAGAAATGGAATCATAACGACATAAAAAGGTGAGATTTTATTCATATTTTTTTTTGATATCTGAATACACATAAATGTATACAGATGGCTGTTCTACATACAGGGAGGAGTAAACATGACAGAAAAAATATTAAAAAATAACCAGGCGGTTGTCGCTGGAGAGATTATTTCCGATTTTGAATTTAGCCATGAAGTTTTCGGAGAAGAATTTTACATGGTAAAACTGAAAGTGAGCAGACTCAGTCATTCAAGTGATACGATTCCGTTGCTTGTTTCTGAACGGCTGATTAATGTCAGCCAGTCGTATATTGGTCGGTTTATGGAGGCAAAAGGACAGTTTCGTTCCTATAACAAGCATGAAAATAATCGAAATCATCTGGTTCTCTCTCTTTTTGTGAGAGAATTGGAATTGTTGGATGTTCTTGACAACCGCAAGCCAAATATGATTTTTCTCGATGGGTATATTTGCAAGGAACCTGTATACAGGACAACGCCTCTCGGAAGAGAAATCGCAGATGTTTTGTTGGCAGTGAATCGCGCCTATAGTAAGTCCGATTACATTCCATGTATCTGTTGGGGGAGAAACGCGAGATATGCGGGCAGCCTTCCGGTTGGCAGCAGGATTCAGCTGTGGGGAAGGATTCAGAGCCGTGAATATCAGAAAAAGATTGGCGATGATAATGTCATCAGTCGCATTGCCTATGAAGTGTCTGTCAATAAGATGGAGTACTGCGATGATGGAATGAACGTCGAACATAAGGTGGCAGATTCGGGGAATATAGGATAATATCTGTGGCCATAGGCTGACAGGTCAGTGAATGAAATGGACTGCTTATTGAACGCAGTCCATTTTTATCTTATAGAAAACTTCGTTTCTATTAAGATAAAAAACGCTCCGCTAAGGAGAACAGATTAATTGGAACAAATTAATTAAGGAAAGGATAGACTTATGAAGATTACACCAGTAAAAGGAACGAATGATTATCTGCCTGCCCAGGCGGAGCTTAGAGATTATCTGCAGAAAACGATTTGCGAGACGTATGAAAACTGTGGATTTCAGAGGATTTTTACGCCGATATTGGAAGACATTGAAAACCTTGATAAAAGTGAAGGCGGAGAGAATCTGAATCTGATTTTTAAGGTGATGAAGCGCGGAGAAAAGCTGAATAAGGCTATAGCGACAGGACAGCCGGATCAGATTGCCGATATGGGGCTTCGCTATGACCTTACTTTGCCTTTGAGCAGGTATTATGCCAATAATAAGGCTTCACTGCCTAATCCATTTAAAGTAATTCAGATTGATAAAGTATATCGGGCGGAACGCCCTCAGAAAGGCAGACTGCGCGAGTTTATGCAGTGCGATATTGATATTCTGGGTTCGAAGTCTTCCGTATGTGAGATTGAGCTGATTTTTACTACGGCAAAAGCCCTTCTTAACATCGGTATTGATAACTTCAAGATAAAGATTAATGATAAGAGGGTGCTGAAAGATATATTGCTGACGACCGGATTTAAGGAAGAGGAATTGGACAGCGTATGTATTTCCTTTGATAAACTGAATAAAATACAGGCGGAGGGTGTTGCCAGGGAGTTGACAGAGAAAGGATTTGACGCGAAAGTTATCGCGGATTTCATGGAATTGGTCGGTAACGCGCCTTTTTCTCTGGATTACGTGAAAACAATCAGTAATAATAAGGAATATATCGAGTCTCTGGAGAATATCATTGACGTTTCGAACCGCCTGGCCGGAGGGAAATATAGCGTAGAATACGATATGACGCTGGTACGTGGCCAGGGATATTATACAGGGACGGTGTTTGAGATCGAATCGCTGGATTTCAACAGTTCGATTGCCGGTGGTGGAAGATATGATAATCTCATTGGCAAGTTTGGTAAAGAACAGGTTCCGGCGGTTGGTTTTTCCATAGGATTTGAACGTATTTTCAGTATTCTCATGGAAAGACAGTCCGGTTTGATGGAAAAACCGAAAAAAGTAGTTGTTCTTTATGATGAGAATCAGGTCGAAGAAGCGATCATGCGGGCAGAGGAACTGCGCGGAGAGTACAGCACTGCTTTGTATGTAAAGCCGAAGAAGCTTGGAAAGTTTTTAAACAAGCTGGAAGAACAGGGGTATGACGGCTTCCAGATTCTCGGACGAGATGAAGACGTACGTTTTTTTGAAGGATAAGATGTAAGATATTTCAGTATGGATTTTTTACAGGAGATGTGGTATCATAATAAAAATATTACCCGCAGGCTTCAATTCACGGTGACAGCTGATCTTATGATCAGTGTCAATGATATCCGGACAGATAGCGTATCATTCCGGAAAGATGTGATTACGTGAATAATCAGGATGAAAGGTCAAAACATGGACGGAAGTATACAGGTATATTATGGAGATGGAAGAGGAAAGACTACAGCTGCGTTGGGTTTGGGGATTCGAGCGGCAGGGGTTGGAAAACAGGTTATCATGGTGCAGTTTCTTAAGTGCAAACATTCAGATACACTCGCTTTCCTGAAGAAGCTGGAACCGAATCTGCAGATTTTTCGCTTCGCTAAGGCTGCATGTGCTTACTCAGATATGAATAATGAGGAAAGACAGGAACAACTTTCTAATATCCGGATGGCTCTTGGTTATACGAAGAAGGTGTTGGATACGGGACAGTGTGATTTGTTGATTCTTGATGAGATCTTAGGACTCGTCGATTACGGCATTATTTCTATGGAGGAGTTGAATTCTCTCCTTGATGCGAAAAATGAATCAATGGACCTGATTCTCACCGGGAGGATATTCCCCGAGGAATTGCGTGACAGAGTGGATTGTATCTACTCCATCCACACGGAGAAGGAGAACAACGCGAAGATACTAACAGAACCTACGAATTGATATAAGTGTCAGATCAGTTATGATAATATGATTTTGTACACCTATAGCAAGGTTGACAGAAAGGAAGGGTTGATACATGGCAATTTTTACAGGCGCAGGAGTTGCGATCGCTACTCCATTTGATGAAGATTACAATATTGATTACGATAGTTTTGGCAGGCTGATCGATTTTCAGATTGAGAACAAGACGGATGCCATCATCGTTTGCGGAACGACAGGAGAGTCCTCCACGTTAAATCACGAGGAGCATGTTGCGGCGATCCGATATTGTATTAACCGTGTGAATAAAAGGATTCCGGTTATTGCGGGAACGGGATCGAATGATACGAAGACAGCTGTCTGGCTGACACAGCAGGCAGAGCAGGCCGGTGCCGACGGAGCTCTGTTGGTAACCCCTTATTATAATAAGGCCACACAGAAGGGTTTGATTGAGCATTATACTTACATTGCAAAGCACACGGATCTGCCATTGATCGTTTATAATATTCCAGGGAGAACCGGTTGTAAGATGAATGCGGACACCATGGCAACTCTCGCAAAAGACGTTGATAATATCGTAGGGATGAAAGATGCCGTGGGAGATGTTACGTATACGGCACAGCTGGTTTATGAGACCCAGGGCGATGTCGATATCTATTCTGGTAACGACGATATGATCGTGCCGATGATGTCTCTTGGCGCAAAGGGAGTGATTTCTGTCCTTTCTAATATTGCTCCGGAAGATACCCATAATATCTGTGCGGAATATTTTGCGGGGAATGTCGAGAAGAGCCGTGACCTTCAGATCAAATATCTGGAATTGATTCACGCGCTGTTCTGTGAGGTGAATCCGATTCCGGTCAAGAAGGCACTGGAACTGATGGGGATTTGCGGACCTCATTTGAGAAGGCCTTTGACAGAGATGGAAGATGTCCATGTGGAACGCCTGAAAAAGGCTATGATCGATACCGGCACTTTGAAATAATCTGGGCAGGTTCGGAAAACGGGATTGCCTTAAAGGAAGGACGAAATGTCCTACAGAATATATGGTATCAGAAGATTTTATGGGAGTATATCTATGATTAAAGTAATGATGTACGGGTGTAATGGCCATATGGGTCATGTCGTCTGTGACTTGATAAAAGACACGAGTGATATGGAAGTGGCAGCTGGGATGGATGTTACTGTCAGTGAAGACAGAGATTTTCCGGTGTTTACTTCTTTTGAGGATGTCAACGTACCGGTGGATGTTATCATTG
>JAJQDO010000018.1:9455-15798 GCA_021202175.1 Clostridiales bacterium
CGGCAGCGGTGGATGCTGTCCTCGACTACGCGGCAGATCAACAGATTCCACTGGTGGAATGTACGACAGGTCTTAATGAACAACAACTGGCACATTTGCAGGCTTGCAGTGAAAAGGTGGCTGTTCTTCGTTCCGCGAACATGTCATTGGGAGTGAATACGCTGCTCAAGATGGTGAAGACAGCGGCGAAGATTCTCGGTGATGCAGGTTTTGATATTGATATCGTGGAGAAACATCACCGGAGGAAGCTTGACGCGCCATCAGGAACGGCATTGGCTCTGGCAGATTCCATTAATGAAGCTTGTGATGGCAGATATGAGTATGCCTACGATCGCAGTTCTCGCCGGATGCAGCGTCCGGCAGACGAGATTGGTATCTCGGCAGTTCGAGGGGGAACGATTGTCGGCGAGCATGAGATTATTTTTGCAGGCACGGATGAGGTCATTACATTTAAACATACCGCCTATTCCAGAGCGATATTTGGAAAAGGCGCGATTCAGGCGGCGGCATATCTGGCTGGGAAGCCGGCCGGTCTTTATGATATGAGCGACGTCATCGACGGCGCAGAGTAATAGGGCGGGCAGGAATGGATCAGGATAAAGAGTTGGCAGAATACTGATATTGCCGATTTTTCAGCATATGATTGACCAGAAACCATTATTCGGGGATGCTGCTTTGGAAGCACAGCGCGCCCCATCCAGTCGATGCATTGGGATATTCTTTAAAAGCAGGCAGAGGTCTTGCTCCTTTTTGGAGTAAGGCCTTTATTTTTTCTCCGTAGAGGAAAGGATCATGGCCATCTACGATACCATACTGCATGAGCAGAGCGGCGGCGCCGGTGACGAAGGGCGCTGCCATGGAAGTCCCTGTTCGGATACTGTAGCCGCCTCCGGGAGCCGTGCTCAAAATATTGACGGCTGGAGCCGTAAGATCGGGCTTTGCATTTTGCGGATTGGAAAATCCCCTGCCGGAAAAAGCGGCGAAGGTATCCGTTATGCTGTCATAGCCGCTGACGCTGATCACATTGGCTGCAGTGGAAGGAACTGTCAGAGAGAGGTCTGTGGCGGCGTCAAGGAAACCAGTGGCAGAATTTGTTGCTTCTTTTGCAGGAAGCCAGAGATTCGCCTGACCATTGACGGATTTTTTAGAGCTAACGGTAAGATGCCATATTCCTGACTGGATGGCTGTTTCACCGGATGTCGGTAACAGGACAAGAAACATTTCCTGCAGTTGCTGATAGGGGGTCGGTTCACTGATGACGACGCGAATATCATTTTGTTTTTCGGAAAAATGAAAGATGCCAGGTGTATCAGGAATAGAAATCTTGTTATTTTGATTGGGAAGAGATAAACTATAGTCAAATTGATCGGCATAATTTTTCCAGAGCTGCAGATACAAGCTGGTCTCTCCCGGGGCAACACTGAAAGCAATATCCTGCTTTTCTCCGGTCGTAATCTGAAAACTGCTGTGCCTCCCGGAGAGACCTTCGTTCCCTGTTGCAACGGATATTGTGTTCTTGCCATAGAATAAACATTGGGAAAGGAAACGCTCTATCAGCCCAGTCCCGTCGTGGGGACCGTCATTGGAACCATAGCTGATGTTGATGCAAAGAGGAATCGACAGATTGGCGGCAAAACGGACAGCGAAATCCGTTGCCATCATCAGGTTGGCATAATCCGTAAAAACTGAATGAGCGTCATTTTTCAGCTTGACAACGATGAGAGAAGCTTCCGGCGCCGCTCCTTGATTTTTACCGTTACTGGCACGCCCGTTTCCGGCGCATCTCCCGGCAACATGGGTTCCGTGACCGCTTGCGTCCGCCGAAGGCCGGGGCAGATCTTTGGAAGCAGAGGAATCGAGAGAGGATATCAGTAGTTCATTTAACGCTTCATTTGTAAAAATACGTCCCAGATAGTAGGGATTGATACCATCGTAGGAAAGAGACTGGTCCCAATAAATGAGAATCCTTGAATCCCCCGAATCCAGACGAAAATCGGGATGCCGGTAATCAACGCCGGAATCCAATATACCCACTGCAGTCCCTCGTCCGGTTAACTCGGAGTTATTTACCTCAGATTGCATTGTGGAAAAAGGGAAGTCAGAAAAACAGGAGGCGGAGATTCCCGTGATTTTTTCCTGATAGAGAGGCCGAGGCAGTTCCAGATAAAGCACCTGAGGATGCTGAAGGAGCAAGGGGATTTGCTCAGCAGGTATTTTGATGATGGCAAAGCTGCCCAGAAGCGGGATGATGGTTATGGAAAGCTCCTCGCGGATTGCTTCAAGAGAACCTTGATAGAGGAGAATCAATTTCCATAGAGAGGTCTCCGGTTCATACCCGGAGTATAACACAGGATTTCTCATTCTCTCCTCATCGGAGAGGGTGAGTGACAGAGAAAGTTCAGTACCTAACTTTTGGTTCATATATGATTCCTTTCCTGGATGTATTGATTGTAAGATAATGAAAATGATTCGTGATGGATGACGAAATGCGTAGCAATCCGAAGTATCATCCTTTTCCGGTCGAGCCATGTTACATGATAGTTAAGGTGAATACATTTAGGATAATAAAAAATAATTAAATATATTCCCGTAAAAAGCAGAATATGAGAATTTTGTATACATTTACGCTTGTTCCGGCAGAGATAATATGATATAGTAAAACCGTTTTGCGACACTATATTTGCAGGAGGTATTCTATGAAGGCGGTTATTCAGAGAGTTTCACGGGCTTCGGTGACGATTGATGGCAGGGTGACGGGAGCGATCGGTTCCGGTTATCTGGTTCTTCTCGGCGTGGCGGAAGGTGATTCGGAAGAAGTGATGAGAAAGCTGGTAAAGAAGATGATAGACCTCCGCTTATTTCAGGATGAGAACAGAAAGACCAATCTTTCTCTGAAAGAGGTTGACGGTGAATTACTTATCGTCTCTCAATTCACATTGCTGGCTGATTGCAGGAAAGGGAGACGCCCAAGCTTCATAAAAGCGGGAAAGCCTGAGGAGGCCCGGAGAATGTACGAGGCATTTATCCTGGAATGCAAAAAAAGGATACCTGTGGTGGAACAGGGAGAGTTTGGCGCAGAAATGCAGGTTGAATTAGTGAATAACGGACCATTCACCATCGTACTTGACAGTGCGGAACTGTAAAGAGGGAAAAGTGACAGCTTAACAGTGCGAATGCTGGTGACAGAATTATGAATAATAACGAAATTTACTGAAATTTGAATTATTCTATCAAAGAACTTGCATTTTACGCAAGGTTTACTATATAATACCAATGGCACACGGTGGATTACGTTCCATCAGGAGATGGGAAAGGAGCCTGGATATGGATAAAATAAAAATGACAACACCCCTCGTTGAGATGGATGGAGATGAGATGACAAGGATTCTCTGGAAGATGATCAAAGATGAACTGCTCTTACCATTCATTGAGTTAAACACTGAATATTATGATTTGGGACTGAAACACCGGGATGAGACCGGCGATCAGGTGACCATAGATTCTGCCAATGCGGCTAAGAAGTATGGAGTGGCTGTGAAATGCGCGACCATCACGCCGAATGCGGCCCGGATGGATGAGTATGATCTGAAAGAGATGTACAAAAGTCCGAATGGAACCATTCGTGCTATATTAGATGGAACGGTCTTTCGCGCGCCGATTGTGGTAAAGGGTATTGAGCCGATGGTGAAGACATGGAAGAAGCCGATTACGATTGCCAGACATGCTTATGGTGATGTTTACAAGGCTTCCGAGATGAAGATTCTGGGTGCCGGCAAAGCGGAGATTGTCTTCACGGGAGAAGACGGTCAGGAATTTCGTGAATTGATTCATGAGTTTGATGGTCCGGGTATCGTGCAGGGTATGCATAACCTGGAGAGTTCCATTGACAGTTTCGCGAGATCTTGTTTTAATTACGCACTGGAAACGAATCAGGACCTGTGGTTCGCTACCAAGGATACGATTTCCAAAAAATATGACCATACCTTTAAGGATATTTTCCAGGATATCTTTGATGCAGATTATAAAGAGAAATTTGACGCGGCCGGTATCGAGTATTTCTATACGCTGATCGATGATGCGGTGGCCAGAGTGATCCGGTCGGAAGGTGGGTATATATGGGCCTGCAAAAATTATGATGGGGACGTGATGAGCGATATGGTGGCGACCGCTTTTGGTTCGCTGGCGATGATGACATCCGTCCTGGTCGCTCCGGATGGAACGACAGAATATGAGGCGGCTCACGGAACGGTGCAGAGACACTATTATAAGTATCTGAACGGAGAGGAAACCTCCACGAACTCTGTGGCGACGATTTTTGCCTGGACAGGAGCCCTGCGCAAGAGAGGCAAGCTGGACGGTATTGATGAACTTGTAGATTTTGCTGGTAAGCTGGAAGAAGCGACCATTGAGACGATCGAGAGCGGAACGATGACGAAGGATCTTGCTCTGATCAGCAAATTAGAGCATATAAATGCGGTAAACAGCGAAGACTTTATTAAAGCCATCCGCAGTTTGCTGGAAAAGAAGATCAGATAATTTATCTGGACGGAAGTTGACCATGGCATCATAAATGTTTTCATTACCATGCCTGAATTACGAATGCCAGGGCCGTTGCTTATGCGCGGCCTGGTGAAAACAGGCAGTAGGGTGGTGAAATAATATGATGCTGTGGTTTTGTAATGTCTGTGATTTTGTATTGTTAAAGAGGTAGTTGCAATGATGGAATTTAAGTCCGTGGGAGCGGAAGATAAGGATATCATAAATCATTAATTGAGACATGTTTCTTCGCTAAGCTGTGATTTTTCCTTCGCATCCATTTATTTATGGAAAGATTTTTATCATCTTACTTATGCCGAATGTGAGGGGATGCTCTTCTTTCGTTCTGATGAAGAACGTGTCAGTTTTTCTTTACCCCTGGGTGAGGGTGATCCCGGAAATGCCGTGAAGGCTTTGATCGCTTACTGTAAGGAACAGGACTTGCCGTTGGTGTTCCACAGTATATCAAAAGAGATGGAAGCCTATCTGAACGAATATTTTCCTGGAAAGTTCCATGTCGAGTATATTCGTGATGCAGCCGATTATATTTATGAGACGCAGGATCTGATCGAACTGAAAGGAAGAAAATATCACGGCAAAAAAAATCATATCAACAAGTTCATGAGAATGTATGACTGGTCTTATGAAAAAGTTTCCGAAGAAAATCTTCAGGAATGCCTGGAGATGCTTGAAAAGTGGAAGGGAGAGAATTGCGATCCATGTGATCTGGAAAAGCATGCGGAGATCTGCGTATCAAAATCGTCACTTAAGAATCGGGAGATGCTCGGACTGGTTGGCGGGGCGATTCGAGCGGACGGAAAGATCGTTGCCTTTGCTGTGGGAGAAAAAATCACGGAAGATACCTTCTGCGTCCATATTGAGAAAGCATTTGCTGACGTACCAGGTGCTTATTCTGTCATCAATCAGCAGTTTCTTCTCCATGAAGCGTCGGACCTCAAATATGTGAACCGGGAAGATGATGTAGGAGACGAGGGACTGCGGCAGGCCAAGCTGTCTTATCATCCGGCGTTTCTGGAAGAAAAGGCGGTGGCTTTTTATCAGGAATGACACGAATGGTAATAAAAACGAATGACACGGATAGTAGTAAACAGTAATAATGAATAAAATAATGTCTGCATCCACTTTATAAGTTCCTTGACATAAGAAGCGGAAAATTGTATAGTGGATAAGACAAAGGAAATGAGTATTCGCTTTGAAAAAATGTGGACGCATTCCTTCATTTTGATGATGAATCGTTCGCAAGGGAGGTATTTATGAAACATTTAATTGATCCGATGGATTTGTCTGTGGAGGAGATTGATCAGCTCCTTGACCTTGCAGATGATATTATTCTTAATAAAGAGAAATATCAGGATGTGTGTAAACATAAAAAACTCGCTACATTATTTTTTGAACCAAGTACAAGAACGCGTTTGAGTTTTGAAGCTGCCATGATGGAGCTTGGCGGCAATGTACTTGGTTTTTCTTCTGCTAATTCCTCTTCTGCTGCAAAGGGAGAGAGTGTGGCCGACACGGTGCGCGTTGTGTCCGGATATGCGGATATCATTGCGATGCGTCATCCAAAAGAGGGAGCCCCTTATGTAGCAGCGCAGATAGTCAATGTGCCGATCATCAATGCCGGCGATGGGGGACATAATCATCCCACGCAGCCACTCACTGACCTGATGACGATTCGTCAGGAGAAAGGGCGCCTTGATAATCTTACCATCGGGATGTGCGGAGATTTGAAGTTTGGGCGAACGGTACACTCTCTGATCAAAGCGATGTCGCGATATTCCAATATTAC
>JAJQDO010000169.1:0-4393 GCA_021202175.1 Clostridiales bacterium
ATTTTCAGAATCAGTCGTTTGGGTAATTTATGATAATTCTGTCCCAGCTTATAGCCGATATATTTTGCTCCGTTTTGCAAAATGATACCAGGCAGCAGATCAAATCTGCGTTTTTTAATAAAATAGGAAAGAGTTTTTTTCACCAGTCGGATCCCTTCCGACTCCGATTTCACGGCCAGGAACAATCCGCCATAATCGACTTGCGATACAGCAAGGTCGAAATTACGTTTCAGCTGGTCGACCGCGGTGTAATTATGCCAGTGCCACACCCTCGCATCCGCCACATAGGCGATTTTTTTATCTGCCTCAATCAGACGGGAGGCAAAAATCATATCTTCATTAAAAATAGTGTGAAGCGGAAAACCTCCCATGACATCGTAGACCGATTTTCGGTAAGCCGCGCAGACATTGGAACAGAAAAAAGTCTTGATCCCTAAAACGGGAAGATCTTCCTTTGATTTGATCCGGCTTTCTTTTGGATAATTGAATGTTCTGGTATAGGCTTCCACCGGATTATCCTTCCGGTCTGCCATCTGTCGTCCGTAAGCGGCACAAACATTCTCATCAGAAAATGGCTCGACCAGCTTCTCCAGCAGCAAGGTGTCCGCCGGAATGGCATCCTGTGTCAGCAAAACGATAATATCTCCATCACAGAGAGCCGCCGCACGGTTTCTCGTTCCGCCGTGATCGAATTCTTCTTTTTTAATATGAATCAATTCACCCTGAGAGAGCTTTCCAAACTCCCTGCTGTGAAACTGGGATTCTTCTGTATTCACAATCAATATGCGGTCCGGCTGCAGAGTCTGTTTTCGCAGCATTCGCAGATTTTTCTCAAATTTATCATCCGGTTTATAGGTGGGGATTATCACATCTACTTTCATTCGTTTTCCTCCAGCAAACGCTGTACCAGTTTCACAGCATCCGAGGCGTCCTTCGAATACCCATCCGCCCCGATCTCCTCAGCAAAACTCGGCGTGGTCACTGCTCCTCCGATGATCACCTTCGCCTTCAGGTTTTCTTCATTTCTAAGAAGAACCGTTTCCTTCATTTTCATCATAGTCGTCGTCATCAGGGCTGAAAGGCAAATAATCGATGCCTCATGTTCCCTGGCCGCATCAATAATCATCGATGCAGGTACATCCTTACCCAGATCGCAAACCTGGTAACCATAATTTTTAAACATCAGCGCCACCAGATTCTTTCCGATATCATGGATATCACCCTCTACTGTGGCAATCACGATGACAGGCTTTTCTTTTTCAGAATTCCCTTCCTGCAAATAAGGCTCCAGGTAATCGATACCCGCCTTCATCGCGTTGGCACTGGCGATCAGCTGCGGCAGAAAATATGCCTGGATATTAAATAATCTGCCCACCTCATTGATGGCGGGAATCAGAATCCCATCGAGAATCATTTTGGGAGATATCCCTTCATCCAGAGTCACTTTTACTCTTTCCGCGATCTCATCGGTATTTCCTTTTAAAACGGCTTCAAAAACCGGGGATTTTGTCAAATCGGTTCCTGACTTGCCCTCTGACGGCATTCGGCTATCCTGTCCTTTTCCTGACACAGTATTCCCCGGGGCATCCGTCATCTGATTCCCGGACACGCCATTCCCGGAAGAGCCAGGGACGTTTACTCCAGGGTTCTCTGTTTTCGGCTGAACCGACTGCGAGACGGGTCCGATTCGTTTTACCTGCTCAATGTAATGGATATCTGCCTGATTTTTATTTTGCAGCAGATCCGAGGCAAACGCAATCCCCATCAAAAGGGAATTGGCCGGATTCGCGATGGCCATGGTAAGGCCACTCTGTATCGCCATGGCGGCGAAAGCGCCATTGACATAGGCTCTTTCCGGAAGGCCAAAGGAAATGTTTGACAGTCCGATGGTCGTACAAAGTCCTAAGTCTTCTTTACAATAGCGGATGGTTTCCAACGTCTCCAACGCCGCTGTCTTATTGGCACCCACCGTGGTAACAAGACCGTCCACGATGATTCGGCTCCGGTCGATTCCCAGAGCGTCCGCCTTTGCAAGCACACCGTGAATCAGCTGTTTTTTCTCTTCCAGACTCTCCGGCAGGCCTTTATCCGAAAGAGGAAGGAGAATGAACATCGCCCCATATTTCTTCACCAGGGGCAGCAGTCGGTCGATTTTCTCCTTTTCCATGGAAATGGAATTCACCAGAGCCCGACCAGGATAAGCCCGCAGAGCGGCCTCCATGACCTCCACATAACTGGTATCGATACAGAGAGGGAGGCTTGACACCATGGTGACCTTTTCGATCGCCCGGAGCATCATCTGTTTTTCATCGATGCCATTGGTTCCCATATTGATGTCCAGAATGTGCGCTCCCATCTCTTCTTGTTGTTCTGCCATCTCTTCCACAATATGAAGCTTTCCTGCACGAAGTTCTGCCTGTAATTTTTTCTTTCCCGTTGGATTGATGCGTTCACCAATAATCAGAAAATTCCCATCTAAAGTAATCTCCTGGCTTTTCCGCTCCGAGGCAAGCATGGAGGGATGAACATTCTGTGGCTGCCTCGTGCAACGGCCGCGGACCGAATCCGCCCACCGGCGGATGTGTTCCGGCGTCGTCCCACTGCCGCCGCGCAGCAATCCTACTCCCGCTTCCACAAAGCCCGGTCCGAAAGAAGCAAATTCTTCCGCTTCCATCGGGTAAATGGTTTCTCCCTCGACCAGTACCGGAAGTCCGGCATTGGGTTTCACCAGAAGGGGAACATCCGCATATTCCTTCATCAGGCGTACCGTCGGCAGCATCTGCTCCGGCCCCGTGGAACAGTTCACGCCGATGATGTCCGCGCCGATGCTTTGCAGGACAACCACTGCCGTCACAGGATCCGTTCCATAAAGAGTTCTTCCGTCTTCCTGGAATGTCATAGAGGCAATCACCGGCAGATCACAGGTTTCCTTGATGGCGATCACCGCCGCACGGGTTTCCGCCAGACTCATCATCGTCTCCACCACAAACAGGTCCACACCAGCTTCATAGAGATATTTCGCCTGTTCTTTATAAATATCGATCAGATCTTCCAGCTGCATCGGACCGATCGGCGCAAGGGTCACGCCGGTCATCGTCATATCGCCTGCTACCAGAGCACGCTCACCGGCCGCCTTCCTGCTGATCTCCACCAGGCGTTTATTAATCTCTTCGGTCCGGTCAGCCAGCCCATATTCCGCCAGCTTCACCCGATTACTGGAAAAAGTAGGGGCATACAATATCTCCGTACCGGCCTCCACGAAAGCCTTCTGCAGTTCGACCAGAATGTCCTCGTTTTCCAGTATCCAGTTCTCGGGACATACACCGGTCGGCATGCCGGCCTTCTGCAGATTCGACCCGGTCGCCCCGTCCAGAATCACGGGATAATCTGCTATCCTCTGATATAATGCTTCTTTTGTCACTGTCTTCACCTCTTGTTTTCCGGTCACCCTTCTCTTTGCAGCAGTTCCCACTGCTTCTTGCAAATTACAACCTTCTTTTTCTTTGTTCTGTCGTTGGCAACTGCTGTTCCCCTATGATATGAGAACACCAAGTTTCACATGTTCTCATTTTTCAGCCTGCAGTAAAGGATGTTCGAGAATCTTCTTTATCAGAGAAACCCTGTGGAACGGCGTCATCAGATAATATCCGGCTCCTACATCCTTCCCCAGGGAAATCATCTGCCTGGAAATCTCCTCTGCCGTCTCTTCCCACTCCTCTCTGTTTCCTTCCGGCGAGTAACGGGATAGCACATCATCCGGAACATAAATCCCCGGCATCTCATTTTTTATAAACAGCGCATTCCGATAGCTGACCAACGGCATGACCCCGATCAGTATCTTCGCCCCTGTTTTATTCTGAAGATGACACAGCCTGTCCATCTCTTCTTCCGAATACACCGGCTGTGTCAAAAAGAACTGACAGCCGGCATCGATTTTTTTCTTCATTCTCTCGGCAATCTTTTCCGGCGCGGCGCCATTCTGATTCAGAGCGCCGCCAAAATACATCTCGTCTCCCCGAAAAATCTCCTCATTCAAGCTGCTCATAAACTGCATCAGCCGAATCGAATTAAAATCAAAAACGCTTTTGGTAAATTCCCGTTCTTCTCTTCCCACCGGATCCCCGGTCACGATCAGGATATTCCGAATATCATTGATATGCGCGCCAAGGACACCGCTTCTTATAGCGATACGATTCCGGTCCCTGCATGAAAGATGCGGCATCACCGGGATGCCGGTTTCCTTCTGTATTTTCACTGCTGTCAAAAGGGAATCCGCCCGGGATCTGGCCAGAGGAGAATCCGCAATAGCAATGATTTCAGCCCGACTGCCAATCAGCTGTCCGGCCCCCTACAACAGTTTCTCCCTTCAAGAATCAAAAGACCGGTCAAAATC
>JAJQDO010000169.1:4403-11464 GCA_021202175.1 Clostridiales bacterium
CAGCACCGACCTTCGCGCCGCATTACAACTTGTCTCGAAAGGGATTCTTCCCCTTCGGAGAAGGCTGGGATACGCGCTCCGATACCAGACCCTCTGCCTGCAGTTTATCCTCATCTTTTCGCCGCCAACGGATTCTCACAGAAGAAATTATCGGCGTTGCGGAAAGTCGTGCGGCAATCTCCCGGATATATTCCGGCGTCGTTCCGCAACAGCCGCCGAGAATCCGGACGCCAAGCTCTGCAATTTCCGAAACCTTGTCCCCAAAATAAGGCACGCTGTCGGAATACACGGCCCGACCTCTGATAATCTGTGGGTAACCACAGTTCGGCAGTGCGGTAAACACTGTCCCTTCCGGCAAACCAAAGTCTTCAAGATAGGCGGAAAGAAACTTCTTCATATGAGCTGCCCCTATCCCGCAGTTCAATCCCACTCCATCCAGGAGGCCACTTTCCACTGCCCGTTTTATCACTGTCTTAAAGTGAAACCCTGTACGGCTGTAGCCGGTGGGCACAAAAGAAAACTGCCCGATGATAAATGCATCTGGCCTGCGCTTTCTGATACGTCGGACAACCTCAAGCATCTGTTGCTCATCCGGAAATGTTTCCAGGACAAAAACATCTGCTCCCAGTTCCAGGAACGCGTCCGTTATCTCATAATACTCTGCCATCACATCATCTGCGGAGCGCTCACTCTCCTCAAAAATCGGTCCGAGGTCCGCTGCGGGAAAGACATCAAGGCCTCTTTGCGTCGCTTCATCGGCCGCCTGCCGGGCAATCCGATATCCCGCCTGCACAAACTGCGCAAAACTGTACCGTCCGGCTGCCTGTCCATGCTTCTCCTAGATTTTGGCAAACGTATTTTTGTTGGCTGAAAAAGTATTGCTTCGAATCAGTCTGGCCCCAGCCTCAATATAAGACCGATGGATCTGCAAACTCATCTCTGGACAGAACAGATTCGCCTCTGCCGAGCATATATAATGTTCCGGCGCCAGCTCATCAAAATATGTGCCCATCGCGCCGTCAGTAAGTAAAATGTGTTCTTTTAAATAATCCCGTATTTCCATCCTATCTTCCCTGTATATAAATATGAAACCAATCCAAAATTACATTCGCTGGCCAATCATTTCTCCTCTTTCCGACATAAAAACCATTCCCGCAAGTAACCATAAATTAATAACATTTCCCTAGATTCGCGCATCTCGTTCTCATTTTCACCTGACATAAATGCGCGAATCTGATTCGATTGTTTTCCATATAACTATATCTCTGTCAAATCGTCGTAATCTTCCCCTCATATTCCAGATTGATGCGCCCTTTCATGCCACAGGCCAGGGCAATCTTTCTCATACAGCGCATCATCGATCGATTATCATCCACGCCATATCGGTCGATGATATCAACAAATTTATCAATCATCTCCATGGCTTCCTTATCAAACAGATAAAAGGTTTCAATAATATCCTCGACATTCTTCCGCTTTGAGGTGGTGAACAGCAAAAGCGTAATCTGCATCCCCACAAGGATGTGGTACAAATGCCTGTTGTAGTCAGACATCCCCGCCTTCAAAAAGGCAAACAAATCGCTCAGACGCATGGTATCAATATCATCTAAGTGCATATCGTTCGCCTTTAATTTATTCTCCACATCAATATCCATAATGACAGAACTGATCATCAGGGCCGTTTGACAGGCATCCAGATCATTCTCTGACACCGCTGTCAGCGTCGGAGCCTGAGAACTCATCTGCTGGCAGTAAATCATATCCCGCATCAGGGCATTTTCAAAAAGCGTATCCTCCAGCCCGTTATCTACCTTCACAATAAATTCCTTTTTTCCCGTATCCATCGCAACCGGATGGCTGCAATCCTCCGTATTTTCCGGATCCAGCTTAAGAATCGTTACCGGATAAATCAGACTCTCCTCAATCTCTTTATAAAGCCGTTCCGTTTTTTCGGAAAGCGTTTTTTCTAATATTTCCATAAATCTCAACCTTTCTGTAAACTACCAATTATTCTTTATTTCTTCCGTAAAGCACATCCGCCCTCCCGGAAATCTCATTATAAAAAACTGCCTCCGCCACATTTTTATAAGGAATCACAAAAAGCAGTCCGAGACCTGCTGTCAGAATACACAGGATATACCATCCGATAAAACTGAACCTTAGGCAAAACAACTGCCATTTGTGCCCACGCATCATTCTCGTTGAAATCTTCATCGCCTGTCTGGCAGTAAACCCCGGTTTTTCTTCCAGAATGTAAGGCACCATCGCATAGGAGTATGACTTTATAATGCCGGGCACGATCAGAAGTATCGTAAAAAACAGCTCATAAAAAAACAGTGCGATCCGCATATAAATAGCCTGCCAAAAATGGGAAGTACGCCCGAAAGCCATCGATATCCGGGTTTTCCTCCGATCCAGCAGAGCCAGATTATAATTGATATAGCCAAAACGCGCCACGCCGCCCGCGAAAAAATAAAAGGTTGCCAGCAGACTCCCCATGACAATAAGAAGAAAGAAATAATGGGGAGCCCCCTCAAAAAGGCGAATACCGAGGCCTGCAAAAAAAACAAAAGCAGCCATAAAAACTATGGATGCGGAGAAAGCTCCCATCAGGGCAGAAACGACCATTGTCGAAACCGCCTGAATCCATTTCCCTTTCAGAGCTTCTCTGGCAATCTCCTTAAATTCCGATGATGTCAAATCCATGTTATGTCCTCCTTACGATCAGCAGGCGCGAGACTGCCTGTAAGAATCTTCACTAAATGCTTCCGATGATTATTCTCCGAACTGCTCTTCTAAATATACCACATTTCCTTCACGCGAATCACTTCATTTAACGTCATATCCATAAATGCCTCATTCTTGGGCTGATTACTAAAGGCATTCGTCTCCTTCCGGTAAACAATCTCCGCTTCCACGTCCTCGATCGTGATTCCCTTTTCCTTTAAAATCTGCGCTGCTTCATATCCTCTCATGTTTCATTACCTCCTGTTATTGTCGTTTTCCAGTGTGTCGTCTGTTTTCGTTCATTTGTTTCTCAGTCATCCGTATTATAAACTATTTTGTATGATTAATCAATCAGATGATTCGCCGCCGGGCTTCATCTTTTTCCTCTTATCCTTCTCCAAAACAGAGGACGTCATACTCCGCCTTCACCATCTCCCATGGCAGGACATCTCTTTCTTCTTTCAGATAAGAAAGAATATCCGCGATACCTTCGCCCGTAAAAGCACTGGTATAAAATATTTTTTTGCATCCTGCCAGGGTAAGCCATGCGGCTGCCTGTTCCGGCTCTGCCGCCCAGTAATCGATCTTCGTCACAACCCCGACCACCTCTCGATTACAGACAGGCGTCAGGTTTGGGGAATACAGAGAAAACGGTTCCGTCGCATCCATCAAAAGACCGATGACATCCGCTTCCGCCGTAAAAACAGCCAGGGCAGATATGAGATTCTTAGATTGAAGATACTCTCCCGGCGTATCGATGATCACATCAAAATGATTGATATACTGTGTCTTGTGATAGGTGATCGTATCCCCTTTCATCGCCTGTGTTAAGGTAGTCTTTCCCGCTTCACTGCGTCCGATAAACATAATCTTGCGCATAACTTTATTTTAAACCCTGTTCCTTCCATCTTATCCTAGTACATCGAATATGCCCGGTGCTATTTATTGATCAGAATGTCAAAAGCCATACATTTATTTCATCTTCAAAGCATATATTTTCGAATACTTCGAATAGACCGTGACTCCATTCACCTTTTTGCTGATCCTGACCTTAAAATATTACTTTTTGCCGGATTTGAGCTTCTTCACCTTTGCCGAGCCTTTTTTGCCATTAACGCTTAACACTTTATATTTCCCATTCTTCTTCCTGGAATAATATATCTGGCAGGTCGTCCCGCTCTTCTTTGGTTTCCAGGTGATCTTCGCCTTCTTTTTCCCCGATGTGGCAACCTTTATGGTCGGCTTCACAAAAATCTGGCTGGATATCCGAAAATCTATATCGACGAATCCCTGGATGCCGTCCACTGTCCCCTTGTTCGTGGCCTGCCACATCTGATAAGTTCCCTTGTAACCGCAGGAAGAATTATAGCGGGCGACCCAGCGTCCCCACTGGTCAAAAGTCTCTTCCGGCAGTTCGTTGGTAAAAGCATTGTAATTGGCATATATCGCCACATCATATCCGGCTGCCTCTATCTTCTTGCAAAAGGCTGCGGCTATCTTTCCCCTCTGCTTTGCCGTCGTGTTATTAAAAATCGAACTGTCTTCCATATCAAAATAGACTGGAAGCGAAAGATTATGTCCCTTAATCAGGCGAAGAACATGATTAGCCTCACTGACCGCCTTACTGACGGAATCCGCATAAGAATAGATATAGACGCCATATGGCATGCCGACAGCCTCACACCCGGACACATTCTCTTCCCAGCGGATGTCATCCTGGTCCGTCTGGTTCATGCCATACCCACAGCGGATAATGGCAAATTCCACCCCGTCGGCCTTAACCGCCGCCCAGTCAATGCTTCCGTTATTACTGCTGACGTCAATGCCTTTCGCATATGCGCCATTGATCTTTGAACCGCTGCCGTTATAATAGGCATTTCCCACGCGCTTCCAGGCATTATTTGCCAGCAGAGTAACTCCATTCATGCTGTCGCTCTCCGCGCTCAGGCCATAACGAAAGCTGTCAGCCTGATCTCCCTGCTTGGCAGCCTTTCCGTCAATGGAAAACAAAAAGGCAGCTGCCATTATAATCATGAATGCGGCCAGAAACGTCCTCACACATTTTCGTGCTGATATGTATGCCATCCGCGAGACTCCTTTCTTAAAATACGAAAAACAAACGCTAATCATAACCTTCCTATCATTCTACTCAAGAGGATACCGGTTGTCAACAAAAGGCTCTAAAAAAGAACACCATTGCGTACCCATAAGACAACGTTTTTTGTTTTGATCAAAAACGAAGTTTCCTATAAGATAAAACAAATCGTGTTGCTGCTCACAATGAAACATGAACCGCAACACGATTATTATAATGATTGAAAATGATTACCTGATTGGAATTATTTCCGGGCAACAGCCATAACCGTACAAGCTGTCAGGGACAGATAGGCCTGTTCTTTGGAATCACTCCTTGAGGTGATGGCAATCGGAATTTTCGCACCCATGATCACGCCACAGCTGTTCCCTCTTCCATTCAGTTCAAGCGTCTTGATCATCAGATTGCCAGACATCAGATTCGGAACAACAATACCGTCAAACTCACCACAATATGGGCAGTCATAATTCTTTAACCGAGCGGCCTCCTTGCTGACGATCAGATCGAAAGGAATCGGACCCACCAGATTACACTCCGCAAAAGGTTCTTCTTTTTGATGGAGAACAATGGTCTGTGCCTCCACCGTATCTCTCATATGAAAACTCGGGCGTTCCACAAGAGACAGCAAAGCGATATTGGGATGTTCCACTCCCAGAAGTTTCAGGGCTTCCACCATATTTTTGATGACTTCTTTCCTCTGCTCAATCGATGGCTCGACCAGAATCGTCACATCAGAAATCGCCATGATCTTCTCGCAATCCGGAATCTTCAGCATCACCACATGGGTCATAAGTTTTTTATCAAGAAGATGATTGCCCTTGTTCAAGACAGGCATCAGAAAATCTCTGGTCTGCGTATTGCCACGCATAAGGATATCCGCTTTCCCGGCAAGAACCATCTCAATAGAATACTGTACAACATTTACATCATCCGCCACTGCCTGCAGATCATAATTTTCATCCTGGAGTCCAAGAGATGCAAGCATATCCAGAATCTTTTTCTCGTTGCCAACCAAAATCGGGCTGACAAATCCTGATTTCTGCGCGTTAAAGACGCCCAGAAGAATATTTTCCACATCAGCTCCCGCAACAACGACCCGCATCGGCCGGGGTTGCGCTTTGGCCTGATCGACGATCGCATCAAAATCATGTGCATACTGTTCACTCATATATTTCTCCTTTCCACTATCCATGTCCCAGTACAACGTTTTCCTGTCAACTCAACTATACATGCAGCTTATCATGTGCATTTTATACCATTGATCCGTCGAACTGTTTATAAATCGCTATATCAGAACAGCCCGCCAATACTCACGAATAACGGCGCAAATACCAGAGAGACAACCGTCATCAGTTTGATCAAAATGTTAATGGATGGCCCGGATGTATCTTTAAACGGGTCGCCGACCGTATCACCGACTACCGCCGCGTGGTGCGCTTCACTGCCTTTGCCGCCATGGTTGCCGTCTTCTATGTATTTTTTGGCATTATCCCATGCTCCGCCGGAGTTAGACATAAAAATCGCAAGCATGACACCGGTCACCAAAGCACCCGCCAGCAGTCCGCCGAGAGCTTCCGGCCCCAGAACAACGCCGACCAGAATTGGTGCGATTACTGCCATAATACCAGGAACCATCATTTCTTTCAATGCCGCTTGTGTAGAAATCGCTACGCAGGATGTATAATCCGGCTTGCCAGTCCCTTCCAGGATGCCCGGTATCGTCCGGAACTGTCTGCGCACGTCCTCAATCATCTTATACGCCGCCGTGGAGACAGCATCCCTGGTGTGGGAAGACAACAGGCAAGGCAGCATGCCGCCGATAAATAACCCCACGATCACTTTATAATCTAAAACGTTAATCCCTGCCTCAAACAGATTTACAGCCTGGGCATAAGAGACGAACAATGCCAGTGCGGTGAGCGCCGCGGAGCCGATAGCGAAGCCTTTGCCCATAGCAGCCGTCGTATTTCCCACAGCATCTAATTTATCCGTAATCCTGCGGACGCTTGCCGGGAGATGAGACATTTCCGCGATACCTCCCGCATTGTCCGCGATAGGACCATAGGCGTCTACCGCAACTGTAATCCCTGTCGTAGAGAGCATCCCCACTGCTGCCAGGGCAATCCCGTACAATCCCGCAAACACATACGCGCCAATGATGCCGACACAAATCAGCAGAATCGGAATCGCCGTAGCCTGCATTCCTACGGCACTGCCGCGGCTCACCGTCGTCGCAGGC
>JAJQDO010000169.1:11474-15721 GCA_021202175.1 Clostridiales bacterium
GTCTCTGACTGCTGCGCGATCTTTTGCACAAAATGATAGTCACCGGAAGTATAAATATCTGTGAAGATAACAATCAAAAGTCCGACCGCCAAGCCAAAAATGATGGCAATCGCTTCATGAAATCTTCCAAAAAACAGATAGCTCAAAATCAAAACGCCGATGGCAACAATGATACTGGCGGAATAGCTTCCATATTTCAATGCTTTATGTGGGCTGGAATTCTCATCGCCACGAACAAAGAAACAACCGATGATCGATGCCAGTATGCCCATCGCCGCGATAAGAAGCGGGAAGAGAGCCCCGGTCGCCTCATAACTGACGACGCCCAGAGTGATAGCGGAAACCAGGGAACCTACATAAGATTCAAAAAGGTCAGCACCCATTCCGGCAACGTCTCCGACATTATCACCAACATTATCCGCGATTACGGCCGGATTTCGCGGATCGTCCTCCGGAATACCGGCTTCCACCTTCCCGACCAGATCGGCTCCAACATCAGCCGCTTTCGTATATATACCGCCGCCCACGCGGGCAAAAAGCGCGATGGACGAGGCGCCCAGCGAAAATCCGGAAAGCACATCCGGATTTCCCGTTATCATGTAAATCACACTACATCCAAACAAACCGAATCCGACCACGCACATTCCCATGACCGCTCCTCCGGAAAAAGCAACGGATAACGCTCTGTTCATACCGCTGTCTTTTGCCGCGGCCGCCGTGCGCACATTTGCCTGTGTCGCCACATTCATACCGATATATCCGGCAACCGTCGAAAAAATCGCGCCGACAAGGAATGCGACGGCTGTCACCCAACTGCCGATTCCGATTCCAATCAAAACAAATAAAATAGCGACAAATACAACCAGAATCTTGTATTCCGCCATCAGAAACGCTCTCGCTCCCTCATGGATAAATGCAGCAATTTCTTTCATCCTGTCTGTTCCCACGTCTTGCCTCGACACTTTTCGCGTCAGATAAAATGCGAATATTAATGCGCAAATCCCCAGGACAGGCGCAAGATAAATCAAACTATTCATCAATTTTTCTTCTCCTTTCATTTGTCCGAAATATTTTTATTAATAATAATGTTTTGGCTTTTGTTTGTAAATATATTTTTTTGTTTTATGTAATTATTTAGCCGTTTTTTATTGCCCGCAAAATATTCTGCATTATAAAAAATGTGATTTTCATAAAGATTTCTCACAAACAATGTGCTGACTCTTTCACGAAAATCACATTTTAAATAATAAAACTATATTATCTGAGTTTCTTTTTCATTTCAAACAAAGCAAAAAAGATCAAAAATTCAAAATATATTTCTTTGACTTCTAATTTATAGATGTAATCCTTCTTCATTGTGCCAAAAAATCATCATATTTTATTTTCTGATTTTTATGTGCACTTCACGAAGCTGCATTTCCGATACTTCTCCCGGTGCCCCACACATCACGTCCTGCGCGTTTCCGTTCATCGGGAAGGGAATCACCTCACGGATATTTTCCTCATTTCGAAGCAACATGATCATCCGGTCAACCCCCGGAGCCATCCCGGCATGAGGCGGCGCGCCATACTGGAACGCATTATACAAGGCGCCAAATTTCTCTTTCAAATCTTCCTCCGTGTATCCCGCAATCTCAAAAGCCCTGATCATGATGGCCAGATCATGATTCCTGACAGCGCCAGACGAAAGCTCCACGCCATTGCATACGATATCGTACTGATAAGCCAGAACCTCCAGAGGATTCTTGCCATTCAGCGCTTCCAGGCCGCCCTGAGGCATGGAAAACGGATTATGTGTAAAGACAATCTTTCTCTGCTCCTCATCATATTCGTACATCGGAAAATCATTAATATAACAAAAACGATAGGCGTTTTTCTCGCAAATGCCCAGCTTTTCTCCCAGTTGTGTTCGTATCTGCCCGGCATATAATGCAGCCTGTTTTTCCTTATCCGCGATAAAGAAAATCGTATCTCCTGGAATAAGGCCAGCCATTTCCATCAGTTCCGCTTTCATATCCTGCGGTATAAATTTATCAATTGGCCCTTTATAACTCATATCTTCCATCACTTCCAGATAACCAAGACCGCCCATGCCAATGGACTGAGCGAACTTCAAAAGCTTCTCATGAAAACCTTTGGACATTTTTTCAGAAACCTTGATGGCACGCACCGTTTGCCCATGAAACGGTTTAAAAGTACAACGCTGGAAAAACTCCGACACATCAATAATGCGGAGCGGGTTGCGCAGATCCGGCTTGTCCGTACCATACTCCAGCATGGTCTGCGCATAGCTGATGACCGGGTAGGGTGCTTCCGTGACCGCATATCCTTCTGGCGCGAACTTTTTGAAGGTCTCTGTAAGCACTTCCTCGCCCACACGGAAGACATCCTCCTGCGTAGCAAAGCTCATCTCAAAATCCAGCTGGTAGAACTCTCCTGGAGACCGGTCTGCCCTGGCATCCTCATCCCGAAAGCAAGGTGCAATCTGAAAATATTTATCAAATCCGGAAACCATCAGCAGCTGCTTATATTGCTGCGGCGCCTGCGGAAGGGCATAAAATTTTCCTTTGTATTTCCGGGAAGGAACGATATAATCCCTGGCGCCTTCCGGAGAAGAAGCACACAAAATCGGCGTCTGAATCTCTAAAAATCCCATCTCCGTCATTTTTTCCCGCAAAAAACTCGTCACTTTAGAACGGAAAATCATATTATCCTTTACTTTTTTATTCCGCAAATCCAAATAACGATATTTCAGACGAGTGTTCTCGTGAATCTCTTTCGAGGTCATGATTTCAAAAGGAAGCGGTTTATTTACCTTGCCAAGAATATCCACTTTACGCGCTTCCAATTCGATGGTTCCTGTCGGAATCTTCGGATTATACGTTTCCTCGTCTCTGTGTTCCATAACACCTTCAATGGAAATACAGTCTTCTTTATTAATCCCTTCTAACAAAGAGGTATCTCGCATAACGACCTGAAGAACCCCATACATATCTCTCAGATCGATAAAGGATACTCCGCCATGATCGCGGATATTCTCTACCCAGCCCGCGACCCGGAGCGTCCTCCCCACATCCTGTTCACTGATCTGATCCAACGTAACATTCCTGTAAATATTTCCCTGATTCATGATGATCTCCTCTCTATCTCCTGCAAAGAAAAAATAAAATATGCTTTTACCGCAGATTTTTATCTTATTTGAAAAAAGAGATTTCAAAAAAGACAAAAAAAACGCCCTGAACATATCGTTCAGGACGGAATATACCCGTGGTACCACCCGAATTACCGGACACCATCGTCACGGTCACTCAAATCTAACTCCACTGTTTATCGCACAGCTACGGCGCACCTACTGACCGCTTAACAGCTTAAGCCGTGTTCAGATTGCTGCTGGTAAAGTGTTATTCACGTCAATTCACTCTGCGAAGTTCTCACTGTCCTCCACTCACTGGAAGCGATAATCCACGTTACTTCTCTTCATCTTTGCATTATCATATAAAATTATCATCGCTATCGTAACATAATTATCCGGAAATGTCCAGACAAATTTGATACATCTTAGAGCAAACCCTGGCACTTTAAATTTTATTACGGCGTAACCTGACATCAAACATCAGATTCGCCGTGAACATTAACCAATCTTCTCTTCCAGAATCTTATCGACGTCATCGACATCCATATCAAGGGCAATCGACAATTCATTTACCAGATTATCCTTTGCCAGCAACAGATACTTCTCGTCCACTGCTGTAATCCGCCGACCTGCTGCTTCTCTCTTCTTCTTTCTGGCGTATAGGGCTTTAACCAGTCGTAAAGAATCCTTGCAGTCACAGCTCTGTAAAATCTGCTTGTACTGCTGTTCCTGTGTTCTGTTATCCTGAATGACAATATCTTCATACTCAGGAATCTTTTTAATCAAAGCTTTCGCCTCATCCTTTGACATCACTTTCCTCATGAACACCTTCTTATTGTCGATAGGGGAAAATATCGTACTCCCCTTCGAACGAGCTGGTGCCAGAACATAATAAGTCCGCTGATTTTTTTCACCTTCTACATTCATATAGTCCTGAACTTCACAAACGCCATTACTACCATAAATAATGAATTCGCCCTTTTGAAACATTTTTATCAGCCTTCTTTCTTACAAAAACAATCCACATTCAATCATATCTATATATAATTTATCAGTTTTTTCGATATTTTGTAAGGGTCTTTTTTATTTTTTACTTTTAAGGCAGTTAAATGTT
>JAJQDO010000344.1 GCA_021202175.1 Clostridiales bacterium
CGTTTTATAAGTGATAAGATGCCCTCTATTTATATATTTATGAAGAAAGGATAAGGAATGAATTTAATGGAAGGAGAGATACAGATATATGTTTGATTTGTTAGACCATGCAGATTCCATAAACCGGTTGATGTCCAGATATGGCGTCAAGTTTGGAATTTATAAAAATGGAGTATTTAAGGAACAGCTGTTTCCTTTCGACCCGATTCCGAGAATCATCACTGCGGACGAATTTGATGAGCTGGAAGCCGGACTTCGGCAGAGAGTGGATGCGCTGAATAGTTTTTTGCGCGATATTTATGGAGAAAAGCAGATATTGAAAGATGGCGTGATTCCGGAGGGTTTTATTTTCTCGTCACCGGGATATCTAAGAGAATGTGAGGGAATCATGCCGTCGAAGGGCATTTACAGCCATATTTCGGGCATTGACCTGGTTCAGGCGAAGGACGGCACCTGGTATATCCTGGAGGATAACCTGCGGGTGCCTTCTGGGGCGTCTTACCCGATGATCGCCCGGAATCTATGCCGGAGAGCAGGCCCGGAGATATTCCGCCGTCATAAGATTATGGATAACCGGGATTATGCGGATCTGCTTAAGGAGACGATGGATTATTCCAATACGGGAGGAATTAATGTCATTTTGACGCCGGGAAGATATAATGCGGCTTATTTTGAACATTCCTATCTGGCGGAGAAGTCCGGGGCTGTGCTGGCCTTGAATTCCGACCTGGTTGTGAAGGGAGATTATCTTTATTATAAGGATTTCCATGGCAGAGATCAGAAGGTCGGCGCGGTATACCGCCGCATCTCGGATGATTATCTGGATCCGATGACCTTTAAGGAGGAATCGCTGATCGGTGTTCCGCATATCATGGATATTTACCGCAAAGGAAATGTGGCTATCATCAATGCGCCGGGCAATGGTATCGCGGATGACAAGGGCATCTATTATTTCGTGCCGAAGATGATTGATTATTATCTTCATGAGACGCCGATCTTACATAACGCGCCGACGTATTTGCCATTTTATGAAGATGATTTTAATTATGTTATGGAACATTTTGACAAGCTTGTCATCAAGGATGTGGCGGAAGCCGGCGGCTACGGCGTGGTTTTCGGCAGTAAGCTGAGCCCCGAGGAACTGGAGAGATTTAAGGAGACCGTTCGCAAGGAGAGAAGGCGTTTTATCGCCCAGGAGGTTATCGATTTCCTGGATATCGACGTGGTGGATAACAATGAGATCGTTCCGCGGAAGGCAGACCTGCGTGCGTTTGTCCTGAGCGGTAAGGAGACAAAAGTATGGGCCAGCGGTCTGACGAGATTTTCCAGAGTGCCGGATTCCTTTATCGTTAACTCATCACAGGGAGGAGGATTTAAAGACACATGGGTATTATCTCGGTAGAAAAGGCAAATAATCTGCTGTGGCTGGGGCGCTACAGTGAGAGAGTGTACACGACGATCCGCATGTTTTACGTGCAGTTTGATAAAATGATCGACAGTGAGAACGATGAGTATTCGGAGTTCTGCCATAAGCTGAACATTCCTGTCATCTATTCGTCCAACGAAGACTTCATCAGCAGCTACATATTTGATAAGGAGAATCCCGATTCCGTCATTTCGAATCTGATGCGGGCCAATGATAATGCCATCGTTCTCCGCGACGAGATCGGAACGGAGACCATGTCTTACCTGCAGCTGTGCCTGTCCGCCATGGAGAACAGCAAAAACGCGACGGCACCGCTGATGGCATTGCAGAATGTCCTGGACATGATGCTGGCCTTCTGGGCTTGCGCGGATGATTATATCATCGATCCGGAACCGCGCAATCTGATCAAGACTGGCAGAAGTATCGAGCGTATCGATCTTTATCTGCGCCTGGGCACGGACGAGCATACGCTGTTTTCCGAATATCAGAAACTGACTGGTCGAATCGCCCGCTCCGGCATCGAGTATCATGAGATCGCCCTGGTGCGTTTCTCCTATCTCATCCAGTGTGAGAAGGAAGACCATCCAGAGACGGATGACGATGCGCTGCGGAAAACTCTGATTGATGTTCTGGAGACGCTGACGGATTATTGACATCCTGATTAAGGAAAGTTCAATTATAGTAAACGACATAAAGTCGTTTACTATAAATAACAGCACTATAAATAGGACAAAATGGTTCATGTTCACGTATCACTTTGAACGGCAGCGAAATATGTCGTAGAGGAAACGTATTCGTGAATATGCGCTATATTTGGACAGATAGTTAATAATGGTAAGAATAGAGAGTATTTCACTTGTTGAAACGAAGCTAATTTTGTGATAATCTTAATTTTATTTCATTGTATGGATAAATAAGGAGGTCACATGAAAGAGTTGTATTTTGATTATCGCATGCATTCTGGTTTTTCTACATATATTACTGATCATTCTTTTACATTAAAGTGCATCCCGCCATCGGACGAGGTGCAACAGATCAAGATCCGAAAGGAGAATATCACGCCGGTGGAATGGATGGCTGAGGGCAGAGATGCCTTTGGCAATCCGTATATCTACGGAAACAGCCGGACGGCGCATGAATCCTTTGACGTGGAAGTAGAAGGGTATGGAAAGGTGAACCGCCAGGAAGGATACCGCTGGGACGAAACGAAGCAGAAGATTTATTGTTTCCCTACGATCCTGACGACCTGTGTGGAAGAGATGGAAGCATTTGTTCGGCCCTGGAAGGAACAGTGGATGGCTGATTTCAGGGAAGGTTCCGGAGAGGATTGTGGCTGGGATTTCAAAAATGCCATATTCGCCCTGATGGAATCCGTTTATCATCATATGGAGTATTGCCCTGGCACAACGGATGTCCGGACAAGTGCCGCAGAAGCATTTGCAAAGAAAAAAGGCGTCTGCCAGGATTATGCCCACATCATGATCGCGTTGTGTCGTTATTGCGGTGTGCCGGCCGCTTACGTGGCCGGGTACATGATCGGGGAGGGCGCCTCTCATGCCTGGGTGACGGTCTGCGACAGGCGAAATGGCCTCTGGTATGAGATCGATCCGACCAATGACCGCTGGGTAGACGACGGATACATTCATGTATCCAGGGGATATGATGCCAGCGATTGCATTATGAATAAAGGCGTGTATCAGGGATTCGCGACGGAAACCCAGGACATCACGGTGGTCGTAAAAGAGCGAGCCGTGGAATCCGAGGGAAAGTAAAAGAGCGAGTCAGGGGATCCCAGAAAATGTGAAAGAGCGAACCAGGTATTCTGGGAGATGGGAAAGAAAACCGGAACACCCAGGGAATTGTGAAAAGGAACCAGCTTATGATCAGAAATTATGGAACAAAAGACTGATGATTTCGTAAATTGTAGGAAAAAGCAAAATATATCACAATAAAATATATCACAGTAATGTGGAGGAAAGAACATGATAAAAAATGTAGTATCCTCAGAGCTTCCCGTTGACGAGAAGCTGGAGATACGCAAGAATCGGATCATTCCCCTTCATCCGGAGGGGCGGTTCAGGATATTTTCCGTGGTGACAGGAACCCACGGAGATGAACTGGAAGGCCAGTACGTCTGCTACCGGCTGAATCAGATCCTGCAGCAAAACAGAGATAAATTAAAAGGGATCGTGGACATTTACCCGGCATTAAATCCTCTGGGAGTGGATACGATCACCAGGGGTATCCCCATGTTTGATCTGGATATGAACCGGATCTTCCCGGGAGATGTCAACGGCTCCATGGCGGAATATATTGCCTCCGGCATCATGGAAGAGCTCTCCAAGTCAGATTTTTGCGTGGATATCCATGCCAGCAATATATACCTGACGGAGATTCCCCAGGTGCGCATCAGCGAGGATACTGCGGACATGCTGATACCCTATGCGAAAGAAATTAATGTCGACTTCATCTGGGTGCACGGGGCAGCCACCGTTCTGGAAGCGACGCTGGCCCATTCATTAAACAGCGTCGGTGTGCCGACCCTGGTGGTGGAGATGGGCGTTGGTATGCGCATTACCAAAAAATATGGAGATCAGCTCATCGACGGTATTCTGAATCTGATGAAAAAGCTGGGTATCTGGCTGGGAGAGACGAAAGAAGTCCGGGAGCCGATCATTTCGAGTAATCCGGACGAGATCGTCTTTGTCAATGCGCCATCGGCTGGCGTATTCCTGCCGGAAGTTTCCCACTGGGTGAAAGTAAAGCAAGGCCAGGTCATTGGAAAGATTGTCGATCCTCTGGATGGCAGCGTCCAGTCAGAACTTCGTTCCGAAGCGGATGGGATCTTATTTACCATCCGGGAATATCCGGTGGTCAATGAAGGCTCCCTCATTGCGAGAATACTGAAGCAGGAGGATATGGCATGAGAAAACAGACGATATATCAGCTGAATTCCCTGTACCGGGACGATATGAAGGTTACCGGATATTTTTATGGAAAAGGAGAGCCGACCCTGTGCATCATGGGGGCACTCCGGGGAAATGAGATTCAGCAGCTTTACATATGTTCCCAGTTAAATAAACGATTAAAACAGCTGGAGAGAGACGGACAGTTCTGCCCTGGCAGAGAAGTGCTCGTCATCCCTACGGCCAATTCCTACTCCATCAATGTGGGCAGACGCTTCTGGCCGTCGGACAACACGGATATCAACCGGATGTTTCCCGGATACCGGCTGGGCGAGACGACACAGCGGATTGCTGACGGTGTGTTTGACGCCATACGTCATTATAAATATGGCATTCATTTTTGCAGCTTCTATATGTCGGGAACATTTTTAACCCATGTCCGCATGATGCACACGAACTTTGAAGACCTCTCCCTGGCCGATGACTTCGGTCTGCCGTACACCATCGTCCGGGAGCCGAAGCCTTACGACACGACCACCTTGAACTACAACTGGCAGATCTGGGAGACGGAAGCCTTTTCCGTGTATACCAGCGGCACGGAACAGATCAATCAGGAATCGGCAGATGAAGGTGTGAATGCTGTACTCCGGTTCATGGAAGCACGCGGAATCCTTCGTCCGGGCAGCACCGATACTACAGCAGATCTTACAGGTGTGGACACGAAGGTCGTGTGGGAAAAGGATATGTCAACCATAAAATGTGATGAGGCAGGGTTGTTTATCCCGTATGTAAAGGTTGGACAGGAAGTGGAAGAAGGGGAGCTGCTGGCAGAGATTCTCGACCCGTATATCGGTGAGGTCCGACGGGAGATTATAGCGGAAAAGAAAGGAAAGGTATTCTTCCGGCGCAATAAGCCGGTGGTGTATGCCAACACAGTCATGTTCCGCATCATTTGATCCGCCGGAACCCAATGGCGAATCATGGCGAACCATAACGAATATTAAGATAATATTGAATTAATTTTGAAAGTTTATTGCAATTTGCCTGATGAGTCATTATAATGATACGAGGAACAGAAGATGCCTTGCCGATGTTTCTTATGAAGACCGACAGGCCGATGTGGCGATAATCTTTGTTCTTGCAAAACATATGAAGGAAAGCCCCTTTGTAAAAAATGAGCGGATATCATATATTTGTTGGTTTCGAAAGCATAAAAGCGTGAAGAAATCAGTCACATCATAATATAGTAACAGGAAAAAGAATAAGAATTAAGAAGTGATTTCAGAAAGGAAGGATTTAACATGAAAAAATTCTTATCAATGTTTATGGTAGCAGCAATGGCGATTTCTCTTGCAGCCTGCGGCAGCAGTAGCAGCAGTTCTACCGACGAGAGTGACACCAGCAGTTCCGAGGAGACCGCATCGACTTCCGATGTAACCTACATCATCGCGACCGACACTGTATTTGCTCCGTTTGAATTTACCGATGAAAACAATGACTTCGTGGGAATTGATGTCGACATCCTTGCAGCCGTCGCGGAAGATCAGGGATTTGACTATCAGCTGCAGTCCCTTGGTTTTGATGCAGCCGTTGCTTCCCTTGAGTCTGGCCAGAGTGATGCCGTCATCGCTGGCATGTCCATCACGGAAGAGAGACAGGAAAAATATGATTTCTCCGATGCTTACTATGATTCCTACGTATGTATGGCAGTGGCAGAAGACAGCACCATCACAGGATATGAGGACCTCGAAGGTCTGACGGTTGCCGCGAAGACAGGAACCCAGGGCGCTGACTGCGCGGAATCCCTGAAAGATGAGTATGGCTTCACTGTACAGTATTTTGATGAGTCTTCTCTGATGTATCAGGACGTCATAACCGGGAACTCCGCAGCATGTTTCGAGGATCAGCCGGTTATGGCATATGGTATCACCCAGGGTAACGGCCTGAAGATTCTCACCGAGGAGCAGGATGATTACTCCACTCCTTATGGTTTTGCCGTATTGAAAGACAACAACACCGAACTCCTTGAGATGTTCAACACCGGTCTTGCGAATATCATCGAAAACGGTACTTATGACGAGATCGTTGCCAAATATACTGACGCGGAATAAATGCGGAAGTACTGACGCAAAATAAAAATGATGAGATATCGATAATTTTTTGTGGCTAGTGGGCTGAAACATCAATGAAACAGCATACGAGGCATAATCTGGCGGATATCACAGCCCAGATTCCAGGCTTGCCATAGAAAGTAATTGATACCGTCCATAAAAAATAGACGAAGCTGCCTACATTTACGCATAATCCATGAGGATGCAGGCAGCTTTCGTGATAAACGAGGCGAAAAATATGGGATTATTTGATGTTTTTCAGGAAGTCTACCCGACCCTCCTCGAAGGTCTGGGGACCACTCTCCAAATTACGATATTATCTTTGATCATTGCCATGGTGCTGGGCATCTTCGTATGTCTGATGAATATATCCAATAATAAGGTACTCCGGGCAATCGCAAAGTTTTATATCTGGCTGATTCGAGGCACGCCAATGCTGGTACAGGCCTTTTACATTTACTTTGCCGTACCACAGCTGATTCAGTCTGTCACAGGCTCACAGTTCCGAATCACCGTCTTTACGGCCCGCCTGGTTACGCTGACGATGAATGCGGGAGCCTATATCTCCGAGATATTCCGTGGATCCATCGAGTCTGTCAACAAAGGACAGATGGAGGCGGCGCGAAGCCTGGGATTAAGCTATTCCAAATCCATGCAGAAGATCATTCTTCCACAGGCAGTGCGCACCTGTCTGCCGTCCCTGGTAAACCAATGTATCATCACATTGAAGGACTCGACTATCCTCTATGCCATTGGCTTATCAGAGATTATGTATCATGCGAAGGTCTACGTGGGAAGAACCATGGAATCCTTCGCGACCTACACCTGGGTAGCCGTCTTCTTCCTGGTGATCGTGACCGTTTTGTCCTTCATATCGAGGGCGATTGAAAGGAGGCTGGACTGATGGCAAATGATGTGAAAATCCATGTAAAAGGACTGAAGAAAAGCTTCGGCTCCCTCGAGGTGTTAAAAGGAATCGATGCCGAGATTACAGCCGGAGAAGTAATCTGTGTGATCGGACCCTCTGGCTCCGGCAAATCCACCTTCCTTCGCTGCCTGAACCGCCTGGAAGAAGCGACCGGCGGAGAGATTCTGGTAGACGGAGAGAGCATTACGGCAAAAGACAGCAACATTGATAAGATTCGTCAACATATCGGGATGGTGTTCCAGCAGTTTAATCTGTTTCCACACTATTCGGTAAAAGAAAATATCATGCTCGCTCCAGTGGAGCTGAAACTAAAGACAAAAGCAGAAGCCGAAGTGAAGGCCATGGAACTTCTGAAACGTGTCGGCCTGGCGGAAAAGGCGGACGCGAAGCCCAAGGAATTATCCGGCGGCCAGCAGCAGCGTGTCGCTATCGCCCGCGCCTTAGCCATGGAACCGGACATCATGCTCTTTGACGAGCCAACGTCCGCCCTCGACCCGGAAATGGTATGTGAGGTTCTCGATGTTATGAAAGAACTGGCCGCCGAAGGCATGACGATGGTCGTGGTAACCCACGAGATGGGATTCGCCCACGACGTGGCGGACCGCGTATTCTTCATCGACCAGGGCATCATCATGGAACAGGGCACGCCCGAAGAGGTTATGGATCATCCGCAGAACGAGAGAACGCAGAGTTTCCTGAGTAAGGTTTTATAGAGTACTATACTATAAGAAAAAAAGCACAAGAGATACAGATACCACCAGTATAACGTTTGTTTGACTGGTGGTATTTGTTTATTATTCGTGTACTCCACGAACAGTAGCGGTAATAGCTTCTATACACATTTCAAAGCAAGGGAAATATATATAGACCAGAAAAAATCATTTTCCGCGCAAAAAATGCACAGATAAATACATTTTGTTTATTTGACATTAGATATTGCATTTGGTATAATCTAACAAACGCAAGAAATTGTATACGACATGGTGATTCACGCTACTATATAGGCCACATCATGAAGATGATAGAGTGTGGATCAGGCGCAGCGCGGTGCTTTTCGATGTGATTGGTGCCGCATGATTTTTTGTTGTGCCATTTACGACATTTTCGAGTAACCGGAAAAGATGATTCCGGTTTGAAATCTCATTCTTTGTTCGGTGGGTGTAGTAGATATGTTTTAGTGACATATCGACACCAGTGCCCGGAAGAACACACTGTCGATGAGGTATCAGGGAGACATTTTATTCGTTTATTTGAACATGCCGTACAGATATGATATATGATACGTTTTCGCACACGCTTCCAGACATATTTGTCCGAGGACCATCATATATTATAATAAAGCCGGTTCAGTCTGCCGATGGGGATGGCAGATGACATCCGGTTCATGTCACAGTTTCATTGTGGAATCTGAGAGGATACGAAAGGCATCATGGAAAGTACACAAGGATTCAAGTATCCTGAAAGAGAAGATACAGTATGAAGGATCCCCTGTTAAAGAAAGGAAAGGTTTATGAAGGAGAAAGCAAAGAGATTGCTGGTTCTGGTTCTGACGTTTTCTATGGTATTTAGCATGTTTCCATCAACCGCTTGGGCGACCACCACGGGCGCAGCAGCTGTAGAAGACACAGAAGAGGAACTCGAGGTTCTCGAGGCGACGACAGAGGAAGCTTCCGAAGAAGAAACCGAAGAAACGGAAGAAGCCGAAGAAGAGGAAGAGTTGGAAGAAGTCACGGACGAAGATGCTGATGAAGAGGAAGAAATCACCGTTGGAGTGACGCAGAAAACTGTCAATGAAGATGGTGTAGAGGTTGATACAGAGGATGTCGAAGACGAGATTTCCTCTATTGTCATTGATGATGTGACGAATCCAGTATTGTTGGCAGATGACGATACAGATATTGATGAACTTATTGAAGATGATGTCCAGTTACAGACTGTGAAAGAAGAAGCTGAGGCAGCTGGATTGACAGAAGAAGAGACGGCAAATGTTGTAGCTTATTATAATCAATATTTGACTTATATTAATTCGAATCCACAGTATCTTGGACGTCAGGCACCGTATCTTCTTTCGAAAAATGATGATGAGGATGATCTTGGTATCCTTGGTTCTATGCTGGTGATTGCAGGATATACTGTTGATGATGTGAGAAATGGTAACTATGATTATACATCTCTTATGGGAACGATTCAGATATTCTATTATGGTAATTACTATGGCATTAATTATTATGGCGATACTTTGTTAGAGGCAAAAGATGATGCACTTCAGGCGGTGGAAGATTCAGGAGCTTCGACGGAAGCACAGAAACTGCTTGTCTTGAATGATTGGCTGGCACATAACGCTGAGTTTGATATGGCCTATATCATGAATCAGAGTGGTGACCTTATGAGTGCCGAAGAGCCGGAAGAGAATGTGTACTATGATGCGATATATCAAGATTTTTATGATACTTATTATAAGGAGTATTATAATCAATATTATGAATTGTATTACGCACAGTACTATGAATTGTATTATGCCCAGTATTATGATACGGCAATTGATGACGGTGTAGATACGGATGGTGATGGGGTATTAGATATCCAGCCAGATGATGAAGAAGCGGCAGCAGCTTATGCTGATAGCATGGCAGACTATGTGGCAGATTTAGCTGGACAGGAAGCAGGAGATCAGGCAGGTGCAGCGGCAGCATCATAGGCAGCTCCCACTATGACAGAAGGTGTTATTGGTTATTGGGATGGTAACCTTTTTGGAACACTTTGTTTAGGCAAGGGCCTTTGCCTGTCCTACACCAGTGCTTATACTTATCTTGTACAGTGGCTGTATCCGGAAGTATATGGTACAAGCACTTCGATGACATCTGATGATCTGGAGGATCCTGATAACTGGAAGGCTACAGATGATTTAGTTGCGTATGACGCTGATGGTAATATCGATGTAGATAATTCTTCGTATATAGTTGACTGGGTACGCATCACTTTTGATGCAAATGTTACTATGTATGGTGAAACAAATGAAGATTTCAACTCCGATCATTATTGGAATGCGGTGAAGATTACAAATGATAATGGGGAGAAAGAATGGTATTACATCGATTCGTGTTATATAGATATCTATGTAGAATGTATGGTCAGAGAACGTGTGGAAACAAATGGTAATATGAATCATACATATTTCCTTATGAGTGATGACACGGCACGAGACTTATATGATGGTTATTATGATACGTTAGATACATTGTATGAAGGTATTGCTACAGATACATCTTATGAGAGTGATTCCTGGATGTATTATGCAGCCAGCAATGTATATACAGATGATGAAAATTATTATTATCTTTACGATTCCACAGATTTAATTACTACAATGGCTGAGTATGGCGACATGGATATGTCCAGTTACAGTAGTGATTCATATAGTTCTGATGCTTTCTCATATGAGGATGATGCGGAATACAAGCTGGTAAGCTATGCGAAAACAGATAAAGATGTAATTACAGATGAGGATGCGGACAAATATACTACAGTATACATCGATTTCAATAATGGCCAGGTATTGAATGCATCTGGTGAGATGGAAGATAATGAGTTGATAGCAGAGCTGTTTGCCCAGTATGAAGAATATACGGAGATTTATCCGTCTGTGGAAATTTCAGCGGCATATTATAATAATAAGCTTTACTTTAATCTTTCTAACTGTGTTCTCTCTTATGATTTGGATACCTGTGAGGTCGTAAGAGTAAAAGAGTACAACGAAGTGTATGCAGTACGCGATAAATCAGTTGAATTTGGTGGTATGGCTTTTAGTGTAACAAGTGATTCGAGTGAAGCTGATTTGTCAATTACTAATCCTCCAGTTGCTGGCCTGACTATTAAAGATGGCAATCTTTATGTTGATCTCGCAACTAACTATTGTTTCATTTCTGGCAAATCTTCAGTTGATGATACTTCCAGCTATGGTTATGAATTCCAGGAGAGCAATTATAACTCGGATTACAGCAATTATATGGCTATGATGATGAATAACATGGATGAAAGTGATTCTTATTATAGTTTGATGCAGAGCTATTATGGCGATGAAACGAATGATAATGATGAGTTCATGTGGAGCGCAAACTTTACCGATACGGTTGCCATGAGTACATTGACCGGAAGCAACCATAATTATCAGACGGTTTCTGTTGAAGCATATTGTGGAAGAGATGCATTTACAGAGAGCCGCTGTTTAGATTGTGGGTTGATCAACGATGGTACGCGTTCTGTGTCATCAGGAACAGCATGCGATCACCATTATGTTCATTTTGAGGAAACTTATTATACAACAGATGATGATACTGGAGAGTATAATACAGGGGATTGTTATGTATGTACCATCTGTGGCTATTCTGTAGAGGAAGAGGACGATGATGATACTTCTACATCCGATGATGAGGATGAAACAGAGGAGACCGGTGATACCTATGAAGAGGCAGCAGAAAAAGCCGGGCATACGTATACTGTTTCGGGCACTACAACTTGGGAAGATGATTACAGTTCTGTTACGATAGGTTCGTTAACATGCTCTCTTTGTAGTGATATGACGAATGGTTATGGTTATAACAGAGATTGCCTGGTGGCGGATGATACGATAACCTGTACTGATGTGGAATGCACGGATGTGGAATATGAGGTCGAAGGTGATAGTACAGATTGCTCGGCTGAAAGGACAGTAACTTACACAGTGTCTACTGCACCTGGTGGTACATTAAATACGCCGGTTACTACAAAAGCCACATATGCAGCTGGCTTGCATGATTTTGCAATATCAAGTGATGATTGCACATGGACACAGACGTCTGGCGGTGGTTATGAATTAACGGCGGTTGCTAAAATGACATGTAAAGTTTGTGGAGAAACTGTCACTGAAAACATATCAATAGGAGATACTTCAGCAACTACTACTTCTGCCACATGCGAGGATACTGGAAAGACTGTATATAAAGCAACTGTAACTGCGACAGAAACAGATGAGGATGGAACTACAACTACAATTGGTTTTGCAGTTGCGAAAAATACGGTTACTATTGATGCTACCGGTCATACTTGGGGTAGTACTACCTGGGGAGATTGGACACAGGCATCAGATGGTTCTTATACGATCACGGCAACTCGTACATGTCGTTCATGTGGTGAAGTAGAAACCGGTGATGTGGAAGTGACTTCATCTACGAGTGATGGGGCTTGTGAATCAGGCGGAACGATTACTTACACTGCAACGGCAACCTTCTCTGACGGGACTACATCGACTACATCGACGACAGTAGATACGGATGCTCTCGGACATGATTATGAGGATAGCTGGACATGGAATGAAGACTATAGTGTTGCAACGGTAGTTCTTACGTGTAGTCGATGCGGTGATACATTAACTTACAATAGTGCTGAGGAGTCAGAAGATGGCTTAATTGTGACTGCAAGAGAAGTTACGAATAAGAGAGTTGATGAAACTTGTACAACAGATGGCAGTCGCACATATAAGGCATATATAACTGTTGACGGCACCAAATATAAAGATGAAACTACGATTATAGTACCAGCTACCGGACATACATGGGAAGATGTTGTCTGGACTGACTGGACAGAGGCTGATGATGGTTCTTATACGACTACGGCCTCTCGTACTTGTAATACATGTGGTGAAGTAGAGGAAGCAGATGTCGCGATTACTACCACACCGGTAAGTGCGACTTGTACAGAAGCAGGTTCTGTAATTTATAACGCAACAGCAACATTCTCTGACGGCACTACAGATACTAATGATTCTGATCCAGTAGAGGTTGCGGCACTTGGACATGATTATGTGACTAGCTGGGCATGGACAGATAATTATACTAAGGCCACTGTTACACTTACCTGTAGTCGTGGTGATGATACGCAAACTGTAGAAGCAACAGTAGAAGAGGATACTTCCGCAAGAGTTGTTGAAACGTGTACAACAGCAGGAAGCTATACCTACATTGCAACTGCAATCTATGATGGCGTTACTTACACCAATACCAAGACGAAAACAGTAGCTGCCCTTGGCCATAGCTACAACAGCAATGGCGTTTGTACACGTTGTGGAGTTACTTCATCCAAGAGTAAAGTTGGTGCATCCATCAGTGATTCCACAGGAACGTATTCTGTAACATCCACAGGAACGACCAAGACTGTAACCTACACGAAGGCAAGTTCTACAGCAACTTCCGTGACCATCCCGTCCACAGTTACCGTAGATGGTATGACATTCAAGGTTACAGCTATCAGCGCAAGTGCATTCAAGGGTAATACCAAGATTAAAACAGTCACAGTTCCTTCAACTGTAGCAACAATTGGTAAGAGTGCATTTGAAGGATGTACCGCTTTGACGACAGTCAAAGGCTGTGCTTCGGTTACTTCTATCGGAAACAGAGCATTCTATAACTGTAAGAAGTTAACGCAGGTTGGAAGCACGAGCGGCAAAGTAAAACTTACGAAAGTGAAGACGATTGGCAGCTATGCATTCTATGGCTGTAAATCTATCACCGTTGTAAATATTACTTCCAAGAACCTGACCAAGATTAAGAACTTTGCTTTCATGAATTGTACGAAACTGAAGAAATTCGTAGCGAAGTCCACCAAACTTGCGAAGATTGGAAAGAAAGCATTCTACGGCGATAAGAAGCTTGCGAATGTTACTCTGAAAACGACGAAGCTGAAAAACTCTAACGTTGGAGCAAAAGCTTTCACCGGCACTAAGAGTAACTGTACTTTCAAGGTTCCTGCGAAGAAAATGTCTGCGTATAAGACTCTCTTCAAGAAAAAAGGAGCGGGAGCTAAAATCAAAGTGAAGAAATAAATATTTACAACATATGATATTGCTTCATAAAGATAAAAGGCAGATGTAATTAAATAATAAAAGAGAGGCAGTTTCCTTAAAAAGAGGCTGCCTCTCTTTTGCATGTATATTACATTATGCCTACCATATATTTTCTCGTTTTGCAATACACAGTTTGTAACCTGACGCATTTAATATCTTTCTAAAAGTTCTGATGGTTTCACTGTTCTTCAGTTGGTGGCATTTATAGAGATGAAAATGTATTATATACACTATTTTAATCGTTTTGATTAGAAATTATCAAAAATAATGTAAATAATTCGCAATTTCTGTTGTAATTTGTAAATACTTTTGTTATAATAGCTTTATCAAAAACTGAATAGATTCAGAAAGAGGTGGTTATTTGTCTGAGAATGCTGTATCAACCGATATCAGGTTGAAAGACTTCTGGAGAAATAATGAGCGGTTCGCTGATTTAGCGAATGCCGTGATTTTCCATGGCAGTTCGATTATCAAGCCGGAATCCTTACATGAACTGGACACAGATGTGTCAGAAATTGTCGAGTATAAGGATTATGAAGAATCCATTGCTCGCATACGGGATGTCGTGAAAAAGACTGCTTATGGCGTTGATTTCGTGATTCTCTCGTTAGAGGATCAGAAGGATATTCATTATGGCATGCCGTTGCGAACGATGATCTACGACGGATTGGGATATCTGAAGGAGTATCGGGATATTTCCAGAAAGTATAAGAATACAGAGGACAAAGACACAAAAGAGGAATCTGAAGAAGTAAAGGAAGCTATTGGGAGAACGATTAAAAAGGACACAAAGAGAAAGAGAAGAAGACTGGAGAAAGATGAATTTCTGTCAAAGTTCAAGAAGGACGACCGATTGCACCCGATTATTTCCATTGTAATTAGCTATAGTGAAAAACCGTGGGATGGGCCTGTTACTTTACGGGATATGATGAAGGAGATGCCACCGGAGATGGAAAGAGTATTTTCCGATTACAGGATGAATCTTGTTGAGGTGCGGGATAGCGAACAGTATATTTTTCATAATGAAGATGTGAAAGCTGTTTTTGAGATTTGTCGTGAAATTTTTCATGGGAATCTGGATACCATATGGGAGAAATATGCCGATCAGGACATTAGCGTGGATGCGGCAGCTACGATCCAGTCAATCACGAACATGCCATCCTTGTATGACATAAGAACGAAGGGAGTGAAATCAATGAATATGTGCACCGCGCTAGAGAAATTGAAGAACGAAGGGAGAGAAGAAGGGAGAGAAGAAGGAAGAGAAGAAGGAAGAGAAGAAGGAAGAGAAGAAGGAAAGGAATTAGGAAGAACAGAGGTTCATTAAACACATCTCATAGCACACAAGAAAACTGACACTGAGGCACACAACAGAAAAAATAAATAATAAAAAA
>JAJQDO010000042.1 GCA_021202175.1 Clostridiales bacterium
GCTTCACAGAAAAGGAAACGTCAACAAGAACTACATTTACCGGGGCGTCAGGAAAGGCAAAAGATACATGGCGAAATTCTACCTCACCCTTTCTTTCCGTCTCCGGTATCCTGTCACCCGAAATCTGCGTATTTTCCGTATCTAATACCTCTTTAATTCTCCTCCACGAAGCCATCGCCCGGGTAAATGTCTGAAAAATATTTGCCATAAAAACAATGCGCAGCAAAATCAGCGAGAGGTAAGTGAGAGCCGCCATCGTCTGCCCTGGTGTGATATTTCCGTTATTTTGCACTGTATAACCGCCGACATATAAGACGCCGACCACACAAAGATTGAGAATGATGTTCACGCTGGGATTTAAAAAAGCGATAATCGTCTGTGCCTGAAGATTCGTATCGCAGAGAGAATCATTTGCCACGGAAAAATGAGCCACCTCATCATTCTCTTTCACGTAAGCCTTGACTACTCTTGCTCCGGCAATATTTTCCTGCATAATACTATTAATACGGTCAATCTTCTGTTGAATCACAGTGTAAAGCGGGGATGCTTTTTTCAGGCATACCACTACGATCACTGTGATAAACGGCAATCCGCAGGCCGCGACCAACGCAAACCGGGGTGACTGACGATACAACATAAAAATACCGCCCACAAACATGACCACGCAACGCACCAGGGACCGTACCGACATCATGACCATCTGCTCCACCTGGGTCACATCGTTGGTGATTCGTGTCACCAGCGATCCGGTGGTAAAATAGTCCGTCTGTTCAAAAGAAAAATCCATGATATGCGCGAACAAATCCTTGCGCACATCATTGCCAAATCGTTGGGCAGCAATATTTGCAAATACACCACAAAGCACACCGCATGTTCCGCCAAACACGACGAGAAGGATCATCCGAATCCCTTCGTTCACAATAATCTGCATATTTGACTGCAACACCCCTTCGTCCACGATCGTTGCCATCATGTCCGGCTGCCATAAATCCATCATCAGCTCGCCTAACATACAAAGAGGTGCGAGCAGACAAAAAAGCCAGTATTTTTTTAAATATTTCAACATTTTGCATGTTCCTTTCCACTCATATCTTTTACTTTCCGTTTACCTTTCCTTTTCATTCTCCTGGGATTCTTCTTAATTTATAACATACCCATAACAGTGGACACTTGAATTAGTGTAATACCATCATTATGTAATATGCCCATAATCTGTAACATATCCATAACAGTGAACACTCGGATTCTCTTATGACTCTTCTATCCTTTTACTTCAATGTCCACCTGGACACGATGGCAATTCCTTTCCAATGAATTCGGAAAGCTCCTGCATGATACCAATCATCTCCCGTTCCCGCTCCGGCGTGAGAAACTCTGTGATACAGGCATCGGCATGCTGAATTCTTTGGTGCAGTTCCTCCGCGCAGGTTCTGCCTTTTTCCGTCAGATAAAGCTTCACATACCGCTGATCATCGGGATCAGACTCCTTTTCCAGATAACCACGTAGCTGCATTTCTTTCACAGCCTGACTGATTGTCGCTGTCTTAACATCGCGGTAAATCGCAATATCCTTTTGATTTGCTCCCGGATGCCGCAACAGATAAGTGAGTACCATGCGGTAAGAATCCGGTATCCCCGCTTCCATAGCGATGGACTTCATATAGTCTGACCATAACTTATAAGTATTCCTGATTACCATCATGAAGGGTTTTTGGCCATTTTGGGGTTTAAAATTGTTCGTTAACGACTCTAACTTACTTTCAGTTTCTTTTGCGCCCAATAACTCTGCTCTATCAATATCTCTGTTTTTATCGATTTCCGTCATTTCAATTATTTCTCCTTCCTCTGTCTCTTCTTACCATTTGGCTTCCACCTCGTTATAATTGATTTCGAACATTTCAATTATTTCTCTCCTTTTTTCGAATTATGTATATCATGTACGAAAATAGCATTACTGAAAATCATACATTACTTCTGCCGTTTCTTTCCATCCTGCTATCTTTTCGAAATTCATTTTATTTATTAGATAGTTTCCTAACTAATTATAGGATTTCACGCAAAAGAATGCAAGAGGGTATTGTATTTTTCGGCACACAAAAATAGCTCTGATATACCATTTTTGTATATCAAAGCTATTTTTTAAGAATCGAATCTCATCCAAATGATTCCTTGTAAAGTTCTTTTAAATTTTTATCTGACAGTTTTTTTCTTCACAGAAGAAAGAAAAATTAAATCTGTCATATGTTTTCCATTCCGATTTTGTTCTACAACGTAAACTGAATACAGCAAAATATAGCATATATTAAAAGCAACAAGATTCCCTGTACTCTGGAAAGCTTGCCTCGGAGCAAAGCAGGTATAGTCAGCAAAAGCATAACCAGAAACATTACAGGTACATCAAGTACAAGAGAAGAATTCATTCCCATGATGATTGAACTGACAGGAATACTGAATGGAGCCAATGTAACAGATATTCCACAGACCAAAACCATGTTAAATATATTCGCGCCAATTACATTTCCCAGGGAGAGAGCTCCGTGTCCTTTCGCCAGAGAGGTTATCGCCGTAACTAATTCTGGCAAAGAGGTTCCAAGGGCAACAAGCGTAATCGCAATAACGGATTCCGGTACTCCAATTGCCTGTGCAAGTAATGTGCCATTGTCTACCAGAAGGTCTGCGCCTACCGCAATAACCGCTGCACCGATGACCAGCAACAGGATATTTTTCCCTAAGCTGGCTTCCTGGACTGGCTCTTCGACAGAATCCTCAACAGAGTCCTGGGGATTTTTTTTCATCTGATTTACGGTAACAATCATATAGATAACAAATAACAATAACATTGTCACGCCAAAAAGGCGACTGAAATATCCCATCGTATAAGCGACCGCCGCGTAAATCACCGCAGCAACAAAAAAGAATGATACAGGAACTTTTAAGGTACTCTTATCCACTTTTCCGGGGCGTATCGCAACAGTGATGGCCGCAATCAATGCCGTATTGCAGATAATCGAACCGATGGCATTCCCGTAAGCGATTTCCCCATGCCCGCTTAGCGCGGAAGTGGCTGATACCATAACCTCGGGTAACGTCGTTCCGATGGAAACCACGGTAGCGCCAATTAATATTTCCGGCAAATGAAATCTGCGGGCTATACCGGTAGCACCATCCACAAACCAGTCTCCACCCTTAATCAGTAATATAAGTCCTACTGCAAATAATAAAACTTTACTCAGCATAGAAATGCTCCATTCCGCCGCCTTTTTTGTTGGCAGCACCAATAGCTATAAAAAATATTTCCCATTCTAATTTTTCTCCTTCACTATCTCAACATGTTTGCTTCCAACAGGGCGGGAAAAGTGCCGCAGGAATTCCCATGTAGCTCTGCTCTGCTCCATGATAGCACCGTGAGGCATATTTTTCATCACGGTATAGCCAACCTTTGCCACACCACAGGAATCATAATACACTCGGGTATTAAACCGTTCTCCCTGCTTATATCCACAATCCGGCGTATAGTAATTATCTCTCGTCCTTATCTCATCCGCCGGAATAACCTTTTCTCCAAAATCACTTTTTACCGCTGGATTATCGTATTCCCTACTGACATTTTTCATCGCCGGGCAATGATTTGCTTTAAGCATAGGTACTAATTGATCATTAATATTTATTCCCGCAGTAATCGGGTCGTTATCCCCTATGAAAATAAAGTAGGGCAGTTCATAGCCAGAAGCAGAAAAGTCCGGCGAAAACACATCCTGCGTGCATAATTCGGGAATCCCTTGCGGGCCATTCCACGGGGAGATTCCAGCAAAATATTGCGGATAAGCGGTTCCTGCCTCGCGAGAAATGGTTGCTCCATTGGAAAATCCTGTAAGATAAACGCGTGTTCTGTCTGCTTTATATTCCGCACAAATCGTTTCTACCATTTTAGCAAAGGCTTCTCCATCTCTTTCCAGTCTCCATATATTTCCTGGGGAATCCGGAACAACCAGAATAAAGGCCTGCGTCTCATCCGCCAACTTATTCCAGCCATTTTTTTCCGCAAATAGCCAGGCGGGCTCGCCACGCCCATGAACGCTAAATACAACCGGCAACCCTGCGGCATCTTCTTTTTTCATTCCTTCTGGCAGATGAACAGCACAAGGATAGTTCAATTCATCTACCGATACAACTTCCCAGGTAAATTTTGCACTATGATACATTTCTGTTCGTGGAGAATGTACTGTCAGCGTACCGTCCGGCCCGTTTTTCCACCGAATCACCCGGTCAAAGAGCCCATTTAGAATCGCCTGCGCCAATGGCAAACCGAATGGATGATCATTTTCGGAAACAAAAATCTGTTTCGCCGCATCCTCCGCGCAAAAATATCTTACCGCTGGAATTTCTTCCAAAACAACATCTTCCGATTCATCCATCGCGTTTACCTGAGTGTAGTAATCAATGGTCTTTTTCGCAACTGCTTCCTGTGCTCCTAATATCCATAGGCATACCGGAATCTCGCAATTTCTTGTCTGGTAGTCCTCACTAACATTCCGAACGAGCCAGTGATCCGATACCTTTTCTCCATCGGCAAAATGTTCGGGAGTTCCGTCAACCAGCGCTGCAGCTGCAAACAGATTCGGCTCTGCCACCATGCATTCCCCGGCAAAACGTGCCCCGTCATTATAACCAACGATGTAAATCAATGTTTCCCAACACCATAATTTTCCGTTGCGGCCAAACAGGCTTTTCCCATTTTGTGTCAAGCAGTCGCCACAGAGTTCATTATATAATTTCTTTGGCAGAGAGGCATCAGCAGCTTGCCAGCCGTCAGGAACAACAGGCACTACCAGGATAGCTCCATCATATTCCGCCAACGTCTGCCAGCCAGATTGTTTCGCAAAATTCATCGCTTTCTCGCGCGTTCCCGCACATTCGGAAGGCGCACAAAGAAAAATCGTCTTTGCCGGGTCATAATCTGCCCGTGTAGAGATGTAGGTATAAAAAGATTCCTTCATAAAAAAGCCTGTCCTTTCTAAAAAACGATGAGTGTTCCGTCCTCTGCCCGACCGAACTGTTTTATATAATCCCATGCCCATTCAATCTGGATCGGATGAATGGCATGTTGCATCCGTTTAGCTACTACCAGTTCCATCAAAGCCGGTTTTCCTTCTTCCTCACCGTACCAGCGTTGATGGACATATCTTTTCTCAGTATCTTCGTAAAATGTCTCTTCCGCTGCCAGGCCTGTGCAAGTATCTTCATCTGTAAAGGATTTTTCCGAAATATGATTATATCTTTTCCACCATTTCAATGTTTCGGTCCTTACATCGTCCATTTCTTCCGTCACCGGCCACATAGCGATAATGCCATCATCATAACCAGCATTTTGGAAAATCGGCATCAGATAATCTTTCGCAGAGTTTTTAACATCTGCCATTGATTTGGAATAGGAAATATGCCCCAGTTCCTCCTCTGTATAACCCGCCACAAATCCTTTGAGCACCGCCGCCGGATCTCCATACCGTGACATATGAAAAGCATTACAAGGTGCAGCGGCAGCGAACACTTCCGGATAGGTGTTTGCCAGCGCATGAGTCATCATGCCGCCCATGGAAAAACCAGAAATGTAAATACGTCTCCCATCAATAGGATACACCGCCTTCATATGTTCAATCAGAGCCAAAATAAATGAAAAGTCATCTGCCAGATTAGGAAGACGGAAAATATTCCAGCAATTTTCTCTTGTGGCGGCAGGATATACCACAATAAATCCCTCTTTATCCGCAACATCGTGCCAGTTGCTCTGCTCCGCACCATAGAGTGGCACACATCCCACGCCATGCAGATAGAGCACTAATGGTACTTTTTCCGTGCACCCTCTCAATTGCTTTGGAACATATTCAAACCAGGTGCGGGGATAACCATCCTCCAAATGCAGAGAGGTATCTTCCACGTGAGCAACAAAACCTCTTTCCGTAAAAGCCGTGCGATGCGCATAACTGCCATGCGTATCATTTTGCCAGCGGCGTGTCAGACAAAACAGCTTGTCCCACGCAGCACGTACCGTTCCCGCTGTAAAAGTCATTTCCTTCCCGGCAAAAAGTCGCACCTCTGGATTCCGGCCTGTAAAAAGAACGGCGTCCAGCATGTCCAGTCCATGTATATCCTGTCCCCGCACGTCTTTCCCTTGCATATCCTGTCCTTCGGTTGACACACCATTCGCCTTTTTCAGATAGTATATACTTCTGGCATCGGTGCACCATGCTGCTGTCTCGATGGAAAGCGCTTCTGCAGGAAATGCATAATCTGCAGGAAGGGGCCCCGTCATCATCGCGGATACGTTGGCTGGTTTCAGGGCTGCCATAGTACTCAGAAGAGCGGAAGCCCCTTCGGAAGCTGCGATATAAAACAGCATCCCATTAAAACCATTTACCCGAATCTTGCTTCCTCGGAGAATTCCAAAACAACGCAAAAGGAAATCCATATCATTTTCCCGATCCGCTGCATTATCGTAATTCCAACCACCTTTGACGGGATTTGGGAACAAAAGCAGAAAATGTTCTTCCTCCGCCAGCTTATCTAATTCCCACTCTTTTAACAGCTTTTCAGCAGAATCTCTGCTGGCATCATCTCTTAATACCATCAATATCTGCGTCTGTTTGGATGCAGGGCAACCAGATTTCGGCGCATAACAATACATGGTCCTGTCACTTCCTGAAGCAGCAATTACAGCATTCTCATGTTCGATTTTTTTCGTCGTCTCTCCTGGCACCAATTCCTCTGTCAATTCTCCGGCAAACGGTGAAAACTGCTCCAGCGGATTCATTTTGTCATTCATATAATCCCCCATTCCGCCGCATTTATGATCACGGCATATATATCATGATGAACTTTTTCTCAAATCTTTCGTTTCATTGCCCTTTTCTGGTAGCAAAATTCGCAATTTTTACATCGGATACAGCACCAGGGACATGATACAGGTAAGCACAATGCTGATTACCCACAACGGAATCTGGAATTTCCAGAAATCTGTCAGCTTGTATTTTCCCATACCCATGATTAATGCCGGAAGACCATCAATCGGCATCACATAATTAAGCCAGGTCACGGTTCCGCACGCGAAAGCTACTGCAGTGGGATCATATCCAAGCTGCACGGCAACCGAAATACCGATTGGTCCAAAGATATACGCACTTCCGATGGCTGCCCCTGTAAATACAGAGCTCACACAGGTCAATACTGCAAAAACGAGAACAATCACAATCGGGGCCGGAGTTGCACCCAAAGCATTTGCCACATTTTCCCCAATCAAAGTCGTTAAACCAGATGCTGACATAGTTGCCGCCACGCCAATTACACTCGCCATCATGATGCATACCGGAGAAAACCACTGTCCAAGCAATTCTTTAAAATTAATGACACCTGTGCAGAGATAGAGTCCACCAATCAGAGCTGGAATACAGTACCCCACCTCCCCAGGCAACATGGATAGCGTTAACATGCCAATAATCATCAAGATAAATCCCACATAAACGATTTTTTCCTGCACTGGAGTCAATATCGCCTTCCATTCATCCTGTTTCACTTCTTTGACTTCTTTTCCTTCGTTAATGTCATAATCCGGCAGTAAGCGGTATCCAATTAAAGACCAGATCAGGAAAACTGCCGCGATCACTGCTTTATAAATTGCATAATTTGTTAAAGAGATGCTTGTCATCTCTGCCCCGGAAGATTCCAGCAAACTTCCAATAATGGCAACATAAAGAGCCACATTTACCGGAAGCCATCCGCCATGATATGTTGCCATCCCTGCAGGCATCAAGATGCGGGAATTAGGCAATTCTTTTTTGTAAGGAATCGTTGCCACAACCGACAAAACAAGTACATAAAATGCAGTTCCAGAAATAAAGTTTGCTGCAAACATAATGGCAACCAACAATAAGACGTAGTTTTTCATACCACCCTTACCGGCCATATTTCCCAGGACATTCTGTAATTTATAGATAAAGGCCGTTTTCTGCAAACCAGCCATACAGACCATAAATCCACAAATCAAAATTACATTCTTATCTACAAATCCACTAAAGGCATCAGCCACTGTAGCCTGATTAAGCACGACCAGCAGTGCGCAGGCAATTAACGCTGGCGCTCCAAAAGGTAATTTATCGCTCATAATAACAGCTATCATCAGGATTACGACAGCCAGAGTAATAATCATATTAATAGTCATAGTTTTTCTCCTCCATGTTTTTATATTTTTTCATCAAAAAGTTTTTTAGTTTCTATTATTTTTATTTTTTCCTTTGGTCATCAGAATCGCATAGTCGATGGCATTCACAAGGCTCAGTTCGTTACTCGTTCCTTTTCCTGCCAGAGCGAAACCGGTTCCATGATCTACACTGGTTCGGATAATTGGAAGTCCCAATGTCACATTGACTCCTTCTACCGCTTTCCAACTCTGAAGCTCTCTGTCATAGACAAATCCTACCGTCTTCAATGGGATATGACCCTGATCATGATACATGCACACCACGATGTCATACCAACCACCTAATGCTTCTGAGAAAACACTGTCTGGCGGTACAGGACCGATGGCATTGATACCTTTTGCTCTCGCTTCTTCTATAGCCGGTTTGATTTCTTCGATTTCCTCCGTACCAAACAGTCCATTTTCTCCGCAATGCGGGTTCAGGCCAGCCACAGCAATTTTGGGCTTTTCAATTCCCATATCCCGACAGGCTTCCTGTGCGATTTCGATGACTTCCAGCACCCTTGCTTTTTTTACCCGGTCACAGGCTTCTCTTAAAGAAACGTGAGTAGAAACATGCACGACCCGAAAATCATGATATGCGAGCATCATAGTGTATTTTTTCGTTCCGGTATAGGTTGCGTAAATCTCGGTATGTCCATCAAAGTGCGTATAGCCATCTGATTTTTCTCCCTTGTAATATTCCAGAGACTTATTCAGTGCTTCCTTATTCAAGGCATTCGTGCAAGTCGCGTCGACCTCTCCAGTCAGAGCCAGTTCAATCACTTTCCTGACACATTGAAATGCCGCATTACCTCCTTCTACACTAACTCTGCCAATCTGAAATGCATTGACATCCTTAATCAAAGGCAGATGAAGTACATCTACCGTTCCAAATGTAAAATAAGCATCAGAAACATTTTCACAAATATGAATATTGATATCCGAACGTCCCACAAAGCCGACAGCCTGTTTCATAATCTCTGCATCCCCGATTACAATCGGCCGACAATGCTTGTAGAGTTCTTCGTGTGCCAGGGCCTTGATGGTAATCTCAGGGCCATTACCTGCCGGATCACCCATCGTAATCCCGACAACTGGTTTCATCTCCATGTTTTTTCCTCCTCCTTTCTTAGCACATCCCCTTAGCGGCATTCTCCGCCAGGACTTTTTTCAGAGCCGTAATCCCTTCTTCCGGTACCTGGTTAAAAGGAGCACGACATTTCCCAACGTTAAATCCCAGAAGTGAAACTGCAGTTTTCACAATCGTATTGGGATTTCCATATTTAAAACAGTCGCGAAATGACGCGATACTGGCGTTGGCCTGTTTGGCTTCTTCAATCTTACCTTCCATAAACAAATCATAAATCGAAGCCATCACATGTGGATACACATTGGCACATCCGGCGATACCACCGGTTCCTCCTGCCAGCAATGTCCAGATGATCAGCTGATCATTGCCGGAAAGAATCGATATACCGGAGTCAATATAACCTAATATATTAGCAAAATTCCCGGACGAATCTTTGGCTCCGACAATATTGTCAATCTCAGCCAGGCGGGCAACAGTCTTCGGTGTAATGACATTTCCGGTACGAGCCGGAATATTGTACAAAACGATTGGCATATCCACTGTCTGGGCCACCGTCTTGTAATGTTCATAAATCTCATCCTGGCTGGCAGCCGCAAAGCTCGGAGTAATGATAGAAAGAACATCAGCGCCCACAGACATGGCCATTTTGCTCTGCTCCACAGTCTCCTTGGTAGAAATGCAGCCGGTTCCGGCATAAACAGGTACTCTGCCATTGCATTCTTCTACTACTGTACGAAGCACTAATTCTTTTTCCTCGGCATTTAAAACGTATCCCTCACCATTTGTCCCAAAACAGAATAATCCGTGGACACCTCCGGCAATCTGACGATTGACCTGATTACGCAATTCCGTTACGTTAATACTTTCGTCGCCATTCATTGGTGTGATAATCGGCGGGATAACTCCTTTAATTTCAACATTTTTCATAATTTTCCTCTTTTCTGTTCATTCGATTTCTCATAATCCAACTGCCACAAACTCCATAGCAAAACAACTTTTTACTTGTTCTTCTCATCTGGTCACTCGACTTTTCAATCTACCTGACAGCATCTATAATATTTCCAGATATAATTTACGCGCTGCCTCCGGCGTAACCTCCCTCATGTTGTTGACAAGGAGTCGCTGCACCTGCATCCCGGCTTCCACCAAATCATTTACGTCTTCTTTGGAAACGCCAAATTCCTGCAGGTTTGTCGGAATGTTCAAATGTTTCACAATCTCATCCATCCGTGTGATTATCCACTCACTCTTTTCCTCCACAGTAGATGCTAAACCAATCTTTCCGCTATTGCAGTAATCATAAGCAAGTGCCAGTCTAGATCGGAACGCTGCGTCTTCGCTGTTAAAACGCATCACTGGCACCAGCAGGATGGCATTGGAAACACCGTGGGCAATATGATATTTACCGCCCAATGGATAACTCAGCGCATGTACTGCGGTTGTGCCAGATGCAGTAATAGCCAGGCCACCGTAATAAGCCGCCATCTGCATGCAATTTTTCTCTTCCATCGCTCGCGGATTGTCACAAGCTTTCTCGATATTGTCAAGAATCAGTTTCAATCCCTCTAAGGCATAGAGATTACTGAAAGGGTTCGCTTTATTGCTGGTGAAGCACTCGATACAATGCGCCATGGCGTCAATCCCAGTGGCAGCAGCGATGCTGCGTGGCAGATTTTCAATCATGCGGGCATCCAAAATAACATAGTCCGCAATGATATCGTCATTGACGATGCCCACTTTCAATTCCTTTTCCGGCACTGCCACGATGGCGTTCGGCGTTACTTCAGCGCCCGTTCCGGCTGTAGTAGGAATCATCACTACCGGCACACACTTGTGTGCCATCCCTGGATCATCCAACAATTCTTTTACTCCATATTCGTCCGTAACCAGAACGCTTGCCAGCTTGGCGGCATCCATAACCGAACCGCCGCCACAGGCAACAATGAGGTCCGCATTTTCTTCCTTAAACTGATCGACAATCTTCTGTACTGCCATATAAGATGGTTCCGCAGGAATCTCATTCAGGATATAATAATCAACTCCCGCCGCCTGAATCGCTTCTTCTGAAAAAGCTAACAGTCCACAGGCCTCGATCCCCTTATCCGTAAATACTGCCACTCGCTTTGCCTGGCATGTACGAATAATATCGGTAATATTTCCGATAGCATTTTCTCCTGCATAAACAGCATGCGGCGTTCTCAAACTATATTTTGCAACCATATTTCTGTTCCTCCTGATAACTCCTTATAAAATGATGTTTGTTCTAGCGGCTTTGTGCAGCAGTGGGGTTGTACAGGCCAACCTTTTCCCGTTTGCTGCCACAGACATCCTCTTATCGAATTCTCATATATTTAATCCCGGCACGTGTGTAAGCTGCATCACCCTAATGAACGTAGCCATCGCTGCTCTGCAGCCAAAATGGATATTCATACTGTCTGTTATTGGTGCTGTTTTCCTCGCCGACAAACCCTTCTCCCCGTTCCATATGACGAATCAACGGGAAAGTCAATCCGCCATCCTCAGACAAGGCAACGGCAACCGGACAGCGCAATCCCGGCCAGGCAGCCTTTCCCGGTTCCGGATTCGGTGTACAGGTGGGGTTATATGCGATGGCGATACGTCCACCCTGCAAACGCAGAGCGCTGATACTGGAATTATTGTTGGGCAGCGGAGTGGGTTCCGGTTTACTCCACGTTTCTCCCCAATCAAAGGATTCGCTCCGGTGGATACGCCATGCCTCTCTGTTGCGCATGAACGCAACCAGATGACCATTTTCCAACTCCACAACATTGGCATGCACATGACCATTACTCTCCGGCATCATGACCATCCTCCAGCTTTTTCCCTCATTATCGGAGATTTGAAAAGCGGTAGGGTCACCGGAAAGACCATTTACAGAATCAGTACATAGCCAGTTGGCAAAAATCCAGCGTCCATTGGAAAGCACCTGAATCGGCTGGCGACAAAATGTCCCTTCTTCAGGAAACACCGTCTCATAAGCACCCCAGGTTTTCCCACCGTCAAAACTTTTCTGGCAACGGACCACAGCGGTATACTGCATGTTATCCTTTCCGGCCTGGCGATCCAGCTGTGCAGTATACATCGCCCACACGGCGTCATCCGGTCCATAGAATAAAGAAGGATTTTGTTCACTCCGTTCCGGATCACCAGAAATATCCACTGGCGGCAGCCATGCTCTCGCGTCCTTTGGCAATAGAGAACAGATCACGCGAATATCCGCGCTTCCCTCGTAAGTACCGGCAAACCAGCAGCACAGCAAATCGCCATTTTTCAGTTCCAGCATCGCTGGGGCGTGAGCCGTCTTATATCCACCAGTAGGTAAAAAAGCCTCCAGTGTTCCCATTTCCGTATTAAAATAGATGGTTCCATCTTCAGTTAATCCCGGCAATTTCTGATATTGCATCCTATACCTCCTCTTTCTCTTTGTGATTTGATATCATTTTCGCGAGATCCGTAAGCAATGTTTCTCCTCCGAATCCCCCGGATTTCGAAAAGACATATCTGTTACATCCGCCATATAAAAAGCATGAGAGCACTACTCCGGGAATCGGTTCACAAACCGGTTCCACTTCATGAACTCCAATAGCAGCCATACATTGCATCAGCGTATCTCCGCCAATAATAAACAACATTTCCTGTGAATCATTTTCAAATAAAAGGTTTACGATTTTTCCCATCGTCTGCGAAATCCGTACCCTCACCTCTTCCAGACTCATTTGGTGTACTGACGCATAATCCGCTACCTCTTCTTTCCCATTCTTCTCACTGGAATCAATGATGACAAATCGCTTCTCCTTCAATTCTTTTTGCAATTCGTAAACAAATGAATCGCGCGTTTCCTTTTGCCACCAGGAATAATCCAGTTTCTGTTCCAGCGACAGCCGATATCGCTGAAATCCATTTTCTTCTGCTCTGTCAAGCTGTGCGATAGTAATGGGGTTAATACTCCCGGAAATAACAAGAAGGCGGTCGGACAAAGGAATCTTCTTTTTCGGTTCGCTATGCTTTAATCCCAGAATCTCCGGCAGCACCGCACCGAAACCAGCACAGCCCGCCATAATCGGCATGCCGTTTTTCTCCAGCAAAACACTACCAATCTGTTTTAATTCCTCCTGGGTAACGGCATCAAAAATGCTGATACCATACTGATTCGTTTGCGGCTTCTCCATCGTTGCGCGGAAGGTCTCTATGTCACTCTGTTCCCCAATTAATTCGGAAATGTCCGAATGCAGCACAGGATTAAATGGATCGCATCCAAACACGCTTTCGGCCACTGGAACATCGTTGATATAATGGATGCCTCCTTTGGTAATGCGTCCAATCTGCGGAAAAGCCGGTATAAAAGGCAGCGTCGTCTCTCCCGAGGTTTCTAACAGGGCTGTGAGTTCCGCACCAATATTTCCACGCAGAGCAGAATCGGTCTTTTTGAAAATGTGTTGTACACGCAGCCTTTTTGCTTCCATCACGATATTTTTTATCGCTTTGTAAGCATCTTCTGCGGAAAGATGGCGTGTCTCCGCATCGACTACCAGCACTTCCACTTCCGAATCGATCGCAGACGCATTGGTCTGCATATCAATAACCACTCGTGTCCTGGCCCCCACCGCAGCCAACTGGACACTTGTATCTAAGGCCCCGGTAAAATCATCTGCGATAATCAAAAGTTGAATCATTTCACACCTCCCCGATTTCATTTTTTATCAGACAATAATCTATAGCAAACGGCTTGTCATCGTGCCATGTCACTCCAATCACAGCCGACGATAATGGTTGTTTTCTCATAATCTCGCCTTTTCAGGCTGCTTAAACTCCATTCCTTTGACGATCGTACCCATCACCATTACTAGAAATGACTGAGTTTTTACCGTTCACTATAACAATTTTCTTATCCGTAATCTGTTTGTCTGTACGATTATGATTATAAAAATACTATTGATGAAAAACAACAAAGTTCGCTCAGTTTTTTGTATATATATGAAACAATTCATAATTTTTTTATTATTTTATGTTTCATATTTAAACATTTTGTCAAAAATACTTGCAAAATTATGTTTAATTATGTTACAGTAATGCCAAATCAAATCAAAGGAGGGGATTTTATTATGAAACGCTCTGTCACACGTATTCTGGGTATCGCCCCTTATGAAGGTCTTCGCATCGCTATGATAAAGGCAGTCAGAGAATATCCACAGATCCGGATGGATGTATATACCGGAGACCTGATCAATGGCGTAGAAATCGTCCACAATCTGGAAAGCGAAGAATACGATATCATCATCTCCAGAGGTGGTACTGCAGAAATGATTGCCAAAACAACGCAGATACCCGTCATCTCCATTCAAATATCAGTTTATGATGTTTTGAGAGCAATAAAAATGGCGGAAAACTATTCCAGACGGTATGCTATAGTGGGATTTGCTTCGGTCACCAAAGCAGCGTATACCCTGTGCGATTTGTTGCAATATCACCTGGATATCATCACGATTCAAGCGGAAAATGAAATTCCCGACATAATGAAACAATTGAAAGAAAGCGGTTATCATATGATCATCAGCGATGTGATCAGCCATACAACTGCCAGAGAAATGGGTTTAGACGCTTTTTTAATTACATCTGGTACAGAGAGTATCCAGCAGGCGTTTAACCGCGCGCTGTCTGTCAGCGATGACTTTTATGCGCTACGCCATGAAAATCTTCTCCTGCGCGCCGCCTGCCAGGATGAGGAAGTTAAAACGGTAATTATGGATGAGGAAGGAAATGTACATTATGCCAAGCAGACCAGACCAGAGAATTCTAGCAATTCCTTTCGCCAATGGTGCATCCCCGAAATTGCGTCCCGCA
>JAJQDO010000085.1 GCA_021202175.1 Clostridiales bacterium
CCTTCCGGGTCACTGCCTTCCCTGTCTAGGACCATCCATTTCCCGACAGCCCCCTGCATCTTGCATATCGCTCTAAATATGCAGTCATATTTAATTTTTACCATAAAGTTTTCGATAATACAATTACTAAATCACAAATTTAATAAAAATCCTGAACAAACGACGGATTTTTTGTTATAATTTTACAGTTTTTAAATCGTCGGGAAGGTACACCTTTCCGACGGTAAAATCAGGTTTTTTTTATTTTTTGTTATACCATTCTCCTTTTTCACTTTTTGCAACTTTTTTCTGCCAGGCACAGCTACTCTGCAATTGAATTTCCTGCAAATGGGAATCCAGATTATTTATCTCTTTTCATTTCCCATTCCAACGGCGTTTTTTATGCCCTTGAAACTGTGTACATTCCTGCACCGCTATCGCGAGTTTTCCCTCATCTCAATCTTTCATCTTTACACTGTCTCATACCTTTCAGCGCGATACCGGAAAGAAGACACTGGCATACCGCACTTCCTTGCCGCATTTGCACAGGTACTTTCGCCCGACTTCCACTGCCTATACCAGTAATCAAAGTTCGCAGGAAGTGGGGCAGGGACTCTCCCGCACCACACGCCCCTGGCCTTGGCAGCGGCAATTCCCTCCGCCTGACGCTGCCGGATATTCGTCCTCTCATTTTCTGCCACAAAGGAAAGCACCTGCAGGACGAGATCCGAGACGAAGGTCCCACAAGGTCTTTGCCGCGCCGCGTATCCAAAAGCGGCATGTCAATCACACAGATATCGATGCCCTTCTCTTTGATGAGCAAGCGCCACTGCTCCTGAATCTCTTCGTAATTACGCCCCAGCCGGTCGATGCTCTTTATGTAAAGCAAATCCCCCGGCTTTATTATTCTCAGCATATGCTGATACATCGGACGGTCGAAGTCTTTTCCACTCTGCTTATCCAGCAGGATATTCTTTTCCGGCACCTGCTGTTCCTGCATGGCAATCATCTGCCTGTCTTCATTCTGCTCCCTGGTGCTGACACGCACATAGCCATAAATCTCCATATTCATTACCTCATTTCATAGAGTCACCCATGTTTGTCCGTGATAACCTCAAAGCACATCGCTACCCACAGCCATCCGTTTGTTTCCACAGACAAAAAAAGCGCCAGATTCATTATATCTGACGCTCAAGATTGGTTTTCTGACTATATGTTTTGTATCTTTATATCATATCGGTGTCCGATATCTATCTTCCCTGTCTCATCGGACTCTCTGCTTTCCTCCCATGTCATTCTTTCCATTGCTATTCCCATAAGACGGTCCGTCTGATCTGCCATAAACAAAGGAATGTTTAACGCATCACCATTATTTAGAATTATGTGATTATTATCACATTTTTATGGTCTTCCCACTTCTCCTCGGTTGATGGCACAAATCAAGGATGAAAATGTATTTTCCATACTACTGCTCTTCTTTCAGCCATGCAGCCACATCCAAAGCATGATAGGTAATAATCATCTGCGCTCCAGCACGCTTCATGCCGATCATATTTTCCATGACAAGCTTTTTCTCATCCACCCAGCCATTAGCGGCAGCCGCTTTGACGATGGAATATTCGCCACTGACGTTATAAGCGCACAGGGGCATATTGGTCTCCATGGATGCAGTCTTTAAGATATCCAGATAGGCCAACGCCGGTTTTATGATGATGATATCAGCGCCCTCGTCAATATCATCCTGAATGTCACGCATCGCTTCCCGCGGATTGTGGAAGTCCATCTGATAAGTCTTCCTGTCGCCAAATCCCGGTGCGGAATGGGCTGCGTCACGAAATGGACCGTAATAACCGGATGCCATTTTGGCACTGTAAGCCATGATTGGTGTCTGGCACAGGCCCGCTTCGTCGAGCGCCTCACGAATCGCCGCCACATGTCCATCCATCATATTGGACGGAGCAACCATATCTGCTCCGGCCTGGGCACAGGTCACGGCAGTTTTGGCCAGCAGTGGCAAGGTCTCATCATTTAAGATAATGCCATCCTTGATCAGCCCGCAATGTCCGTGGGAAGTGTATTCACACAGACAGATGTCCGCGATGACGACCAGTTCCGGAAATACCTTCTTGATATAACGGATCGCTTCCTGAATGATACCGTGCTCGTTATAAGCCTCCGAACCACATTCATCCTTATGCACCGGAATGCCGAATAACAGTACACCTTTAATGCCTGCCTCACGAATCCGATTCAGTTCCTCATCCAGCCGGTCAATCGAATACTGATAGATTCCCGGCATGGAATCAATCGGATTTTTTATGTCATTTCCTTCCATGACAAAAAGCGGATAGATCAGATCTGATATACTGATTGATGTCTCACATACTAACGCACGCATGTTTTCCGATGCGCGCAAACGTCTTCTACGAATCATTTGTTTCCTCCCTTTCCGGGCAAACGGCCCTTTTCTCAACATTTTCATATAAACATATTTTATATTATAATTATTATAAGTATCAAAAGCCATGCATTTTCTATGCTATTATAATTCCAGAAACTGAATCATGCCCGGCCCCAGATCTTCCGTAGGGCGGGCGATAAATCCATGCTTCTGATAAAATTCTTCTCTGCCCCTCGCGCACATCAGATCGAACATCATCGTTGTCCCTTCAAATCCGATATTAATGACGAAGCTTTTCAATGTCTCCAGAATCAGTCCCCCGATTCCTTCGCCCTGGACTTCCGGCCGGATGATCAGATCCTGCACGTAACAGATAATTGCCCCGTCTCCAACGATTCGCCCCATCCCGACAGCGCGCCCATCTTTATAAGCCACCAGGGTATATAAGCTGTTATCCAGACCTCGCCTTGCCTGGTCTCTGGTCAATTTGCGAAAATGCACTGCCTCCCGCAGTTCCAGGTAAGTGTCGAGGTCCAGTTGATCTTCTACCAATTGTATCATTGTTCTAATCCTGTTGTTTCGGTTCTGTTGATTCCTTTTTCCTTCAATATTTTGTCGATTTCCTCCCGCGTCAGGACGCCGCCTTTCGCAAAGGCTTCCGATGCCGCTGCCTTTAAGATGGCGCGGCGAACGGTTTCGTCGGGAAAATGTTCTTTCCCATATTCCCGAAGCTGGCCGAGCTGTTTGGCAATCTCCCCATAATCATCTGGAACTGCCTCCTCAATCTGCTTTCGGATATGGCTGGATACCAGCGGACTTTTTCCACCGGTATTGATGCCGATGCTGATGTCGCCTCTCTTGACGACAGCCGGAAAAAGAAAGGTACATTCCTCTGGAGCATCCACCACATTTACCGGTATCCTGTCGCGTGCACAGGCTTCATAAACCCGATGATTCACCTCGCGGCTGGCCGTAGCCGCGACCACAAGCACCGCGTCTTCGAAATCCGTCTCCGTTACTCCTCCATACCGAATCTGATCGGCCGGCAACATTTCACGGATTTCCGGGCAGATGCTCTCTGCGATTACTTCCACCTTCGCCTCATAGCGAAGCAGCGTCTCCACCTTTCGCAGCGCCACCCTGCCCCCGCCGACCACGAGACATTTTTTGTGTGTGATATCAATAAATAACGGAAAATGGGCCATGTTATCCTCATTTCTTCATTTCTCTATCCCCGGCCGAGCGGAAAGACGTTGGTCGAAAGGATGCTTTGTCCTCATTTCTCTATCCCTTGCCGGGCGGAAAGTCCCTGGTCGAATGGATGTTTTATTTTCTTAATCTCCGCTACGTAATCCGCACGTTGCACAAGATTCTCCGACGGATTCCGGCCACTTAAGACCACTTCCAGATTATATGGTTTATTTTCCAGAAAATCAAGTACCTTATCTTCACTTAAAAGTCCCATGGATATGGCGTAAACGCTCTCATCCAAAACAAGCATATCATAATCCGCGGCCATCTGTCCGAGTTCTGACAGCATCCGGTCGTTATATTCGTGAAGCTGCGCGAGTTCCTCTTCATTCATCTGGAAAGTAAACTTCTCCATTTCTTTTCCAGAAACCACCGTGATATTCTCAAGCTTTTCCAGACTCTTTCTTTCACTGGAATCGTTATTTTTCAGATACTGGAACAGCAACACCTGCTTCCCTGCCCCGGCGGCACGGGTGGCAAGCCCCATCACGCAGGTGGTCTTTCCTTTACCGTCGCCACAGTAAATGTGTACGCAGCCTCGCCCAGAGGTGTCATCCTTCCGACCGCCGCAGCCCAGTTCGTCTTTCGCTTCTGTCTGAACCACTATCGTTTCTTCTGCCTGAACCCCCATTTCCTCCAGCAATGTCTCTCCTTTTACCTTATCGGACATATTCGTCGACAAATTCTTGTCAGACTCTGTATCTGGCACGTCGGCTGTCACTGGCAACTTCTCATCTGTATCTTTACCAGGCACCTTCATTTCATTCACTGAATCAGTGGCTTCCCCATTCTGAAACAGAATCTCATAGATCTTATCCATATCCAGCGACCTGCGAATCAGGTCTGCCAGTTTATTATACTGCACTTCTTTATATTCTGCCACACTGAGATGATTTTCCGATGGGTTGATTCCCTTTTCTTTCATAATATCATGCACCAGTCCAAAAACCAGCTTCTCATTGTCGAAAATACCGTGCAGGTAGCTGCCCCAGATGCGTCCGTCCGGCGTCATATAGGCGTCCACCCGACCGTCCTCCAGCTCGATCATCGGTACCGCCTCACCCAGGTTGGTGGTCACGCCCATATGAATCTCATAGCCTTCCAGATTCCGGTCATCCAGCCCATACAGATTCTGTCCTTCACGAATCTCGCCACAGATCCTTGTTCGTGTCTTCCCTCCCTGGAAGACCGTGGAAATGTCCAGAAGTCCCAGGCCTCGCATGTCTCCACCGTGCTCTACATGGTCCGGGTCATGAAGCTCTTTTCCGAGAATCTGAAAACCGCCGCAGACGCCGATGATTCTGGTGTCTTTTGCCGCGCGAATCAGCTTTCCTTCCAGACCGCTCTCCATCAGCCATTCCATGTCCGCCATAGTGTTTTTCGTTCCTGGAATCAAAATCAGGTCCGGCTCGCCGAGTTCCCGTTTATCACTCACATAGCGCAGGGATACCCCATCAATCAGCTCAAAAACACTGAAATCTGTAAAGTTTGAAATATGGGGAAGGCGAATCACTGCCACATCGATTCCTTCCGTAAATGTCCGCTGATTCAATCGGTCGGACAGGCTGTCCTCATCGTCGACATCAATTTTTTCCATGGGAATCACGCCCAGTACCGGTTTTCCCGTCAGTTCTTCCAGCATGGTAAGACCCGGCCGTAAAATCTCTACGTCCCCTCGGAATTTGTTGATGACGATTCCGCAGAAACGGTCCTGATCTTCCTGTGGAAGTAGTTTAACCGTCCCGTAAGCGGACGCAAAGACGCCGCCCCGATCGATATCCGCTATCAGAATGACCGGCGCGTCGGCCATCTTGGCCATCCCCATGTTAACGATATCATTTTCTGCCAGGTTAATCTCCGCCGGAGAACCGGCACCTTCGATAACGATGATGTCATTTTCTGCCGCCAGATGATCAAATGCCTTCATGACCTCCGGTGCCAGCTGGTCTTTTATCTCATAATACGCCTGCGCGCTCAGGTTATCGTACACCTCTCCGTTTACGATCACCTGAGAGCCCATATCGCTGGTCGGTTTTAAAAGGATCGGATTCATCCAATGTGTCGGCTCAATCATGGCCGCCTCTGCCTGCATGGCCTGCGCCCGCCCGATCTCCAGTCCTTCCCTCGTAATATAAGAATTCAGCGCCATATTCTGCGATTTAAAAGGCGCCACCCGGTAGCCGTCCTGCTTAAAGACCCGGCATAAGCCGGCGGTCACAAATGTTTTCCCTGAATTTGACATGGTTCCCTGCACCATGATTGCCTTTGCCATTGCCCATCCTCCCCTTTCTTCCTCTATGATGAATCTCTGTTCTTTTTTATATATATCCGAGGCATCCATATGTTTGATTTCAGTTTTTATCATCAATGTCCAGCCTATCGCTACGTTTCGATTTCATCTTTATCGTCAATGTCCAGCCTATCGCTATGTTTTAATTTCAGCCTTTATATCAACTGCAACTTGTCGACATCTTTTGTTTCTGATTCCTTAAAAGTATCTTCCTGGAAAATATTTTCCATCTCCCGCAGCAATCGCAGATTATCCTCGTGACCCCGCACAGCTACCCGCCAATAATCCGTTCCCAGATTCACATAGTTGCTGCAGTTTCTTATCATAATGCCCCTGGCTTCCAACCGTCTGTCCAAATCTGCCATGCCCGGTGTCTGAAAGAACAGATAATTGGCCTGTCCATCAAACAGCCGAATCGGCAGTGAAGATAACTCTTTTTTCATAAATGCCAGTTCTTTTTCCACCACACTAATGACCGATTCCCGATAGTCTGGTCGAGAAAGTGCTGCCAACCCGGCTCTCTGGGCGATATAGCTGACAGACCAGGCCTGTCCCGCCCGATTGACCTGTTCGATTACCGCCGAGTCACTACAGAGCAGATACCCCAGCCGAACGCCCGGTATGGCATAAAGCTTGGTAAATGACTTTAAAATCATGAGATTAGAATACTCCTTCACAAAAGATTTCAACGTATATTCGCTCTCCTGCCTGCAGATTTCGAGAAAACATTCATCGATCAGGACTTTGCAATCCACCTGCGCTGCCTTTTGCAGTATATTTAAAATCAGATTTCTTTCCGTCAGAAGGCCGGTCGGATTGTTGGGATTGCAGAGAATAACCAGATCAATATCCTCCGTGATTCGCTCCATAATATCCTCCCGGATTTGGAGCGCCTCATTCATCGGCTCGTAAATCATCTGCGCTCCCGCAGCGGTAAATGCCTCTTCATACTCGACAAACGCCGGCACCGGCAACAGGACAGTTTGGGCCTTATGACCGAAAGCCAGCCGATACAGCAAATCAGCTCCCCCGTTTCCACAGGTGATACAGCCAGGTTCCACTCCATCCTGCCTTCCGATGGCCTCCCGCAGTTCCTGGCAATCCGGATCCGGGTAATTGATGGTCCCACTGATTGCTTCCATCATCGCTGTCCGAATATGTTTCGGAATTCCCAGTGGGCTGATGTTGGCGGAGTAATCCAAAATCTCGGATTCTTCAACCCCCAGTTCCTTCGCCTTTTTATAAATATTTCCGCCATGCGCATTATTTTTCATGGTATTCTTCCTCATTACTTGCGATTATTATCTTTATCATTTCGATTTCCCGCATCCCTTGCACTTCTCTCATCCCAACATCAGCGGATGTCCCAGAAAATGTACCAGCAAGTACGTAATCCCACAGCACACGAGAAGCGTGAGAAATGCGCTGACATATAACAGGCGGTTCGTCCGCCGGATATCCTCATATTCTACCGGCCGGATATCATCCCCGATGGTCGGCTTTACCACCGGCTTGCCGAAATAATTATGCGTCCCTCCCAGCTGAATCTGCAAAGCACCAGCCGCCACCGCTTCGGTCTGGGCACTGTTGGGGCTTAAATGGGCGAACCGATCCCGGCGAAATATCCGTACCGCGCCCTTGACATCCAGCCGCAACAATGCTGTCGCCAGTATCATCATCCCCGCTGCCAGCCGAGCCGGGATAAAATTACAGATATCATCGAGCTTCGCAGAGGCATGGCCGATATGAAGCAGTTCTTCATTTTTATAGGCCACCATCGAATCCAGGGTGTTCACCGCTTTGTAGGCAAATCCCAGCGCCGCACCGCCAAGGGCGATATAAAAAAGTGGCGCGATAACGCCGTCCGCCGTATTTTCGGCGATGGTCTCCACATCAGCTTTCGCCACCTCACTCTCGTCGAGTTCCTGGGTATCCCGTCCTACCAGATAAGAGATTTCCTTGCGTGCCCCTGAAAGGTCTCCGACCTTCAGCCGGTCATACACCTTCATGGATTCCGTCTTCAGACTTTTTGTAGCCAGAATCTGGTAAATGAAAAAAGTCTCCACCAGGAAACGCAGCCAGGGATGAATCCATCCGGCGAGAGCCAGAATGCCCGTCACCACCAGGAATGTCCCCACCACAATCACAAAGGTGAGTACATACCCTGCCAACAGTTCCGCCGTTTCCTTGCGGGGCATCTCCCGTTCCCGTGACTCCTCCCAGGAACAGCCATAAATCAGCCGCTGCAATCCTTCTTTTAATTTTGCGATAAACCAACCGATGATCTGCACCGGGTGAATCCATCCGTGGGGATCACCCACCACCAGATCAATACAAAATCCCAAGATCATCGCACCTATCAACTGCATACTTCTCTCCGTTTCGTCATTTCCATTCCGTAATTACTGTTGTCCTTGTAAACTGCCCATCGTCTAAAGCCACTAGGCTTCCTGTTTGTTTCATCAACCTCTTCAATAAATATTCACGTTTTACGTTATATCACCGGATGAGGACAGGATATTGATGACACCAAAACCTATCTATCTGCATTTCCAGAAAAATCCGCTTCATATTCTGCTGCCATATCCACATTTCCTGAAAAAATCGCTTCATATTTCGCTGCCATATGCACAAAACGTCGTGCCACTTGGGGACAATTGTGAAAATACAGATGCGGATAACCTGCCAGAACATTTTTTTGTGAATATACACCTGTCCAGCTGCGTCCGGTGGATTTCTCCATGCGACAGACTTCACCGGGAATTTCCGCTTTCGAATAATGGAATTCATGAACGCGGATTTCCGTTCCCGCATTAAAATAGGGTGTATCCTTCACAGCAGTCATGGTGACGTATCCAAACTCCATGGACAGTCGTTTCGTCATCTGTACATCGGTCGGAACGAGACCCAGCATGGGATAACTGCTTCCGTCGGTCTCCACCAGGTTCCGACAGGTATACATGAATCCCCCGCATTCCGCGAGAATCGGCATACCATCCGCAGTCGCGCCGCGAATCGCGTCCTTCATGGAGTGATTATTTGCCAGTTCTTTCTCATAAGCTTCCGGATAACCGCCACCCAAATAAATGCCGCCGATATCGTCAGGCAGCTTCTCGTCATTGATCGGACTGAAATAAACAAGCTCCGCCCCTTCCCTGCACAGGATATCCAGGTTTTCGGCATAATAGAAACAGAAGGCCTTATCCCAGGCGACAGCAATCCTGGCTCTGGATTTGTGAATGTTATCAAATATACCAGATTTTTTTTCAGACATAGCACATACATCATCGGATTCTTCGGACATATCAGGGTTAAGAACCGGTGCTTTCTCTCCGATTCGAAGCAACAGATCCAAATCAATCGATTCTTCCGCCATCTTCCCCAGCCGCTCAATCACCTCGTCCAGATTCTGAATCTCCGCGGCCGTCATCAGACCCAGATGACGGCTCCCGATATGGACACCTTCATTTTCCGGGAAATATCCTACGGCCTTGATACCGAGAATTCGCTCCAGTTCCGGTTTCAACATCTGAAACATCGTCTTTGAACATCGATTGAGAATCACACCCTGTATTGGATTTTCCCTGTAAGAAAGCAACCCCCGGATGACCGGAATCATCGTATGAGACATCCCTTTCCCGTTGATGATCAGGATAGTCGGGGTACTTGTAGCGACAGAAACGGTATGGGTGCTTTTTTCACAGGATATGCCAATACCGTCATAATACCCCATAACACCTTCCGCCACAGAATATTCCGCCTCTCTGCTGTTCTTTGCCATCAAATGTCGCAAATCTTCTTCCGTAGAAAAAAAAGGATCCAGATTCCGGCAGCTTCTCCCCGTAATATGACTGTGAAGCATCGGATCAATATAATCCGGTCCACATTTATACGATTGAATCTTTATCCCTCTGTCCGTCAATGCCTTCAGGATGCCACAGGTGATGCTGGTCTTCCCGCATCCGCTGTTAGCGCCCGCCAACAAGATTCTCGGCATATTTTCTCGATTATCCATCTTTTCACCCATATTTATCGCACATTATTCTTTCTCATCTCTGATTCTTCGCATTGGCTTTTAGCCATTTCTAATCTGCGGTCTCATTATTCGCCGCTTCCAACTCCCGCGTCAGCTTTTGTTATTTCTGACCTTTCGCTTCATTTTTTCCTTTTCAACCTCTAATTTTCGTCTTCTGCCGATTCTGGTCTCCGTATCAATACCATGTCAATTCCAGCCTGCCGGCAGGCCTCCACCTTACGGTCCACGCCGCCGGTCTTTCCGCTGTCCTTTGATACCATTACTTTAGCCTTGGTAGTATGCACCAGACGCAGGTTATCTTCCACCGTAAACGGCGGCATTTCTCCAAAGACATGATCGGCTTGATACCCGGCCTTCGCACATCCTGCAAAGGAGGACGGTGTATCTAACACACGAATATACAGACGTTCTCTGGCATTTGTCACATTTTCTGCATAAATGGTCGCTGTATTTACTCCTGTCGTCAGCAATATATTGCCATCCGTCATATTTAACCGTTTCACAGCTTCCCAAACATCCGCCACCAGGTGGACGCCCTCATACGTATATTCCTGCTGTTCTCTTTCGAAGTGTTCATAAGGTATCGCTAATTTTTGGGCCACAGAACGAACCGTCTCCGTCACGATTTTGGCGAAGGGATGGGAGGCATCGATAATCTTTGTACAGGGATTTTCTGTAAATAGTCGAAGAAATCCCTCCTCGTCCAGCCGACCCGTGTGAATATCAATCTCATATTCTGTAAGCATCTGCGCCCCCAGCTCCGTGGCGACACAGGCCAGAATCTTTTTTCCTTCCTTTGATTGCCTGCGAATCACTTCCCTGGATTCCGTTGTCCCGGCAATCACAATCACATCATATTTCATGTCTATCATCTCTCTGCCATATTCTTTTATGTCCGGCATAACGTTTCGAAAACAACCAGACTTCGCGCGCGGGATACTTTTCTGAGAATGCAGCTCAATAGGGGCCCTACATTTCCGACTTGATAATCATGGTCGTAAAATACCCATAATCCCTGTCTGGAACCAAAGGACCCACATATTCGCCTTCCATCCCTACATTGCTTAAAATCAGTGCATTTTCTTCCTTGCCTCTGGATTTCAGGAGGTCATACACTTCCTTCACGTGATTTCCCACTTTCATAATCACCAGATTATCAAAAACATCCAGTACCTTCTCTACCTGGTCGATTCCTTTCAGAGAAGGAATCACACCAAAGACTTAATTGCCCTCCACGATGGAGATATTCGCCCGGCTTGCCCCGGCGCAAAAGGATGGGATACCGGAAATCATCTCCACATCGTAACCGGCGCGAATCAGGCGTTTGTGTACATAAGAATACGTGCTGTATATTCCCACATCACCCAGGACCGGCATGGCAACGTTTTGCCCCGCATCCAGATATATCATGATTTCTTCAGCCGCAGCCTGTCTGCAGCGTTCTCTCTTATTCACATCCTTGCTCATGGTAAAGAGAACCTTGCGCGCTTTTTCCTCCGGAATGTCCACGGCACCCCTCGCGATATTCAGCGCTACGCTTTCTTCTCCTTCTTTCTTTACGGGGACTGCGATGATATCGCACTCCTCAATCAGCCTCCTGGCCTTCAGCGTGAGAAGCTCCGGGTCGCCCGGACCCACGCCGATCCCATATAATTTTCCTTTCATACTCTGCCCTTTCCGCTATGTTTCATCTCTGATTTCTTCTTCCGATGCTGGAATGTACCATCCCATGTTTCTATCCATATTTGCACTGCTATGTGATATCTCATGTTTTAATTCATTCAACAACTTTATGTGGCATCTCGAGTTTTGATCCTTTCCGGCGTCCCCACATGATATCCCATGTTTCTACATCGCTTTCGCTTTTTTCAGATGCTCCACGAACATTTCCGCAATCCCGTCTATCTGCCCCATCCCTTTTAAAATGACTTCCGTCTCGAAGCCTTCCCGTTTCAGGATGGAATCCCAGGACTCCGCCTCGGCGCCCGCCAGGTCATTTCTGGCATGATCCCCGGCGACGATCATCAACGGCATCAGATACACCTTCCGTATTCCTCGAATCCGCAGCCGGCCAATCACATATTCGAGTGCCGGGAACCCTTCTACCGTGCCCACGTAAGTATTCTCATAACCTAAATCGCGCAGCATATTTTCAAACTGACAATAGGCGCTGTTGGCGTAATGCTCCGTGCCGTGTCCCATCAAAACGAAAGCCTCCTCCGAACCAAGCGGTCTCGAAAATTCTTCCATCATGATCTGGCAGGCTTCCTTGTAATCCTGTTCTTCCGTCAACAATGGCGCTCCCACACGGATAACCGGAATGTGATCCTTATAAGGTGTAAGCATACGTATCATTTTCTCATATTCCATTCCGTTGATGATATGCGTCGGCTGGCAAAGTACCTCTTCATATCCAGATGCCGCCAGATGCTGCATCACTTCCTCCGGGTTATAGATTGTGACGCCCTTTGTTCTTTTTAATTTGCGGATGATCATTCCGGAAGTAAATGCACGGTAAAAATCATATTCCGGAAACGCATTCTTACATGTCTCTTCTATGTTTGTGATTGCCGGCATAGCTTCCTCAAAACTGGTGCCAAAGCTGACGATCATCAATGCCTTCTTACTCATTTATGTTCCTTCCTCTGTTTCAAATACCTCACCATTGCGGCGGTCCTTCACTTGCTCATGTTACGCTTAATGATAACATATGTGTATCAAAAACTTTTATAGCCTTATCCATTAAGTCTTAGCATACCCATATTTCACTTTCTGATGACACATCGTAAATCAGAAAATGACACACTATATCACTGCAGTAAGATCATCACCGAGTTGTTGGAAAAATACCCGTGGAAGCCAGGTTAGATTTCGGATTCATATTACTGCAGTAAAAATCATCACCGGATTGTTGGTATCCATGATGTGATAACTGCCGATTTTTCGCCCTCGGCCTATCGTGGCCTGAATCACGTCATAATCTGAATCATACCCGCCAAGCAGTTCTCCCGCTTCTGAGATCGTTTCCAGCGTCACAGCCGTCACCGTCACCGGTATATTTTTATGAAATGCCGCGATAACTTCAAGAATCTCCCGGAGCTTCCCGCCGCTTCCTCCGATAAATACTTTGGTCGGAACAGGCAGTTTTTTCGCCTGTTGCGCTGCATCTCCATGATAAATCTTAAGATTTCCGACGCCAAATTTCTCCTTGTTCTTACGGATCAATTCCACAGCGGCATCCTCTCTCTCGACGCTGTATACTTCCCCGAAAGGCGCCTGTCTGGCACATTCGATGGAAATCGAGCCGGTCCCGGCCCCAATATCCCACAAGATATCATCGGGATGAATCTTCATTTTATGAAGGATCAGCACCCGAATCTCTTCTTTGGTCATGGGAGTTTTCCCCCGCTCAAAGTCTTCGTCCGATAAAAAACAGGGGCGCATGACAGGCTTCGGATGAGGATTCTTAATCATGGCCACGCACAAAGAAGGAAATTCTTTCCTCACCATATCCGCCGGGCTTCCGGTCGTCAGCTCCTGTTCTTCATAGGAAAGATTCGCGCCGACATAAACTTCCACGTCGTCGAGATGATAATCAAGCATGATCTGGCTCAACCATGCCGGACCCTGCTCTTTGCTGCATAAAAAGAATACCTTGGGATGCTCCGTCACCCACAAAGCCACCATCCCCGGCGAATGGCTTCTGCCATGGACGCTGACCAACAGGGCATCCTCCATCGTCTCCCCAAAAGCCGCCCCCAGCATCTGCATGGAACCGATTCCCGGAATCACGGCAATCTCCCAGTCTTTACTGATATCATCATTCAGAATCGTTTTATACAAACTGTACATCAGTGGATCGCCGCTGACCACCAGTGCCACCGACCGATCCTCACGCAGCAACGTATCTATTTTTATAAATGTATCCTGTATTTTGCCCATAGGACAAAATTCTGCATCGGTATCGCCGCACACTTCCTGGAGCATAGGAAGAATCCTTTTTGCCGCGATCACCGTATGGGCGTCCCGCATACAGTTCCGGGCCGCCGGCATAAAATAATCCGCGCTCCCCGGTCCGATGCCAACGATCGTCAACTGACTCATATTTCTCTCCCTGCGGTTCTGATCCGCTTTCATTTCCATTTTTAATTGTACCATCCCACTGGAGCCTTTGCACTTTCGATTACGACGCCCCACTGAAAGCTCTTGCACTTTCGACATAAAATAGCGTCATTCCCATTTCAGGCACCGTTCCAACACCTTTCGTGCATTCTCACTTTCTGCCAGCACCGCATTGGAACCATCCAGGAAAATGATTCCTACATCCGCCATGCCATGGGCCGTCTTCTTACAGTAATCCGAGGCCTTCTGCGCCATATCTTTCCAGATATCCGTCAGGCCTTCCTCCTCCACGATTTTCATGGCAGCCTTCGTCGTGACACAGGCATATATCTTCCTTATGACTTCCGTGGAAGCACCGTGCAGCGCCGCATGAGTGCAGATGGTCTCGATTCTCCCATCCGATATATGGCTGTGGGTATTCATGGTGCCCGAAGCGACCTTGACCAACTTTCCCACGAAACCACCAATCAGGATGTCGGTAAATCCCCGTTCCACCGCTTCTTCTATCATAAACCCGATGTAATTGCTCACCTGGAGCACACATCGAAACTCTCCAAACTGCGCTTTCAGCGCATTTTCTCCGGTCGTTCCGAGAACGAACAATATTGATCTGTGCCCCTGCTTCGCATACATGTCAAGCTCCACCATCAGGGAGTCCTTCATCGCCTCCTCGCTCATGGGCCGCACGATTCCAGTGGTTCCCAGGATAGAAAGGCCACCTTCGATTCCCAGACGCGGATTAAATGTCTTCTTCGCCAATTCCCGTCCGCCTGGAATGGAAACCGTGACTATGGCGCCATGGTCGCCGATGATCTCCCGAAGAGCCTTACAGACCATCTGTCTGGGCACCGGATTGATGGCCGGTTCTCCCACCGGAAGTTTTAATCCTTCCTGCGTCACTACGCCGATACCCTCATCTC
>JAJQDO010000010.1 GCA_021202175.1 Clostridiales bacterium
TTCCCGTCTCTTTCAGATTATTATCAAACTCCGGCGCCAGCTGCTGCTACTCCGAAGTCAGAAGGCTTAACGGTGGGAAAAAATAGTCTTCATGACCTCCCGGTTTTCTGGTCTTCCTCCCGGCACTCTCCCCCGTCGCCGCCTGGGGATCCGCACTCGCGACCTCCTGCGTTTTCCGAACACCAGATACGACCTGCCGCCGGTCTGCTGCTGCTTGAATACCTTCATGTTTTAAAGAAGCAGCATCCCCTTTTGCAAAAAGCTTCTCTCCGGTGCCAGCTGCATCATCTGCATCCACCGCCCTTCCGGCCAATGATTCCGCGAAGGGCTGCTCATTCATAATACCTTCTTCTATGAGGTTGCCTTCTATCACGCTCTCCGGTTCATGACTCTCCACAACGGTATGTTCTTCCACTGCACTCTTATCCAGAACATAAGCCTCGGAAGGGATGATTTCTTCCGGCAGTCCCTTTCTTCCTTCTTTCTGCTTTTGTTCTTCTTTTTGCGCGTAAAAAACAGCTTCTTTCTGCTTCTCCATCTCTTCTTCGAATTCTTCCGGTGTTTTTCCGCTGTTAAAAGAAAATGCCGTAAAGTCCAGTCTTCCCTCGAAGGCTTTCGGTTTCCCGTCTTCCGCTGTGAAGGGGTATATCTCCGGATGAAGTTCTCTCACCGAATCTTTCGGTTTTACTTCATCAGAGGAAGTAAAGACCGGTACATGAATCTTAATCTCCGGCTCCTTTTTCGATATCCCATCCTCCGGAGCTTCCACTTCTTCTCCCTCTGCTTCCACCTTCCGGCTCTTTTTTACATCGGATTTCTTTTCTTCCATTTCCTTCAATTTATCTTCACACTGTTTTGTACGGATCTTATCCGAAACCGTTTCCTTCTCTTTTTTCTCTTTCTCTTTTTTCTCCTTCCTCTCCTTGGCTGCCTGGGCATACTTCTCCCTGGTTTCTTTCACTTTGCTCTGCGTAGTATTGACACAATTACGGAAAAATCCCACAAAGGATCTTTGCGCCAGCACGATCAGAGCCAATAATAAAACGCAAAACAGAATAACCATAGCGCCAGGCGTACCAAACAGATTCTTCAGCAGCAGTCCGATACCACCGCCGATCATACCTCCTGCATGATGATCCTCCACTGCGGCAGCGAACAGATTATAAAATTCGTTTACCTCGCCCTGATATATGATCTGCGCAAATGCTGAAATAATCATGAGGACTACAAAACCAGCCACGCATTTTTTCATGGCCAGCACACTGTAATCATTCGCGATCAGTACTGCCACCATAAGAAAAAAAGCGACCGGCATCACATACTGTACGCATCCGAAAATGCCAAAGAAAAAGCTAGCCAGCCATACACCCACGATCCCGCAATATCCAAAATTACTCAAAAGAAGAATCAGCATAATTCCAAAAGAAGCAATCAGCTGTATTTCATTTTTCATGGGAATCCCCCGAGATTGCTCTTCTTGCGGCGAAGATGTTCCTTTTTTATTCTTGGCCTTTCCAGTCTGTCCTTTTGCTGACGCAGACTTTGCCCGGGCATTTCCTCCTGTTTTCTTCGTTGTATTCCTGCTTGTATTGCTCGTCACACTCTTCGCTGTATTTTTATTCGTATGATCTGCTGCGCCTTTCGTTGTACTCTTTTTGGTATGATTCTTTTCTGTCGCTGTCTTTGATTTGTTTTTTTCTGTATTTGATTCACTGTTCTTTGTACTATTATTCGCCATACCTTATATCCTCTTCATCCATAGCATAGGACAAATTACATTCGCCACTCACTATTTATAACAACTATTATCCAACCTCTCTATCATCATAGCATAAATTGCACACAAAAAAAAGTGTTCTTGTCACAAATAACACTTTAATTTCCTAATTTATTACGGATGGGTAATGAATCACGCGCGGGAGATCGCGCTATGCAGCCATCGCAGCGCGTCCGAAATCCCGCCCACTTCATCAGCGAGACCGACATCCACTGCGTCTTCTCCCACCAATATGGTTCCCAAATCCTTCGCCATAATCCCCTTGCGGAGCATCATTTCTTCCAGATCTTTCTTTTTCGCCCGGGAATGACTCGCCGTGAAATCCAGTATCCTGTCCTGAATCAATTTAAAATATTCAAAAGTCTGCGGTGCTCCGATGACCGTTCCATTCAATCTTACCGGATGGATCAACATCGTCGCCGTGGGCGCAATAATCGTATGATCCGATGCGACAGACAAGGGCACGCCGATGGAATGACTGTCCCCAATAATAAGGGAAACCACAGGTTTCTGAATGGACGCCACCATCTCTGCCACTGCCAGCCCGCAGGAGCAGTCTCCGCCTACTGTATTAATAAGAAGCAATACTCCGTCAACCGCTTCGTCATCCTGCGCCCTGGCCAACAGGGGCAGTAAATGTTCGTACTTGGTCGTTTTCGTTCTCTCATTTGCCAGTTCGTATCCTTCGATCTCTCCAATGACCGTTAAAAACAAAATACAATCCCCGGCTGCATTATTTTTCAGGAATTCCTGGCCAAACTCTATGATAGATTCTCCCTGATTCTGCATATTTCCTCCTTTTGACCGACTAAAAACACATCGGACATTATGCCTCATTTTCTTATTTTCCAATAAAGAAACTGGAAGAGATTCCTGTCGAAAAATCCTGTTCTCTTTTTTGTGAAAGCAAAAGAAATGATCTGTATCTGCTACTCTTCATTAGCATATCCAATTCGATCATATTCATGCAGAATCTGTCATCATCTATTCGAAACCGTATTCCTGAATCAGTGCCGCCAGTGTTCCATCAGACTGTATCTCAGCAAGGCCGTCGGCAATCACATCCGGTATCCCACGTTCTTGCGATGCCGTAAAACAATGAACGCTAAAATATTTCTCACTTTCTTTTAATTTCTTCAATGTACTTTCCGTCTGTTTCAAGGAGGAGAAGTTCGCCGCATCAATCACAGCCGCCTGGGAATATCCCTTCGTCAGATCTTCCACCACATCTGTCACTCTTTGAAACACGATGGACTCGCCATCGTACTCGGATGAAAGATATCTCGCAAAAGATTCCTCTCCTGTTCCTGCCCTTGCGGAGATAGAGGCATCCAGCAGATCATCAGTATCCTCCACGCCGCTTCCTTTTATCACAACCAGACAGAGCTTCGTCTCACAGATGATGTCCGACTGAACGTAGTCCGTGAGATCGCCGACCTCTGTTTCTATGGTTCCCAGATACAGATCACAGGAAGCGTCATCCGCCATATATTCTGCCGCTGACAAGGACACGAATTCATAAGTAAAATCTTCTTCCTTCTGCAGAGCATCCATCAACTTTACATAAAAACCCGCCGGCTCCCCACTTTCATCTGTGAAATAACATGGGGCGTTATCATTCTCAACGCCAATGATGACATCTGCACTTTCCGTCTGTGGTTCTTCTTCCTGATTCGAAGAGGAACATCCCGTGAGAAGCAGGATCCCCATCAGAAAAATCATCCCGTAATTCGTATTTTTCATTTAAGCCTCCACAAAAACACAAGTTCAAATCTATCATGTTTAAAGTCTTTACAAGTTCAAATCCTTCTGGTTTTAAAACCTTCGCAAAATCACAGATTCAAATCCCTTTTGTAAATGGAAATCCTTTTTTCAATCTCTTTAAGCTCCCGGTCGATTTCTTCTATCCGTTTTTTCTTTGCATCGATATCTACCTTCGCTGTCCTTATTGATTTTGTAATATAACGGGGCAGATTGAGGTTGTAATCATTTTTTGATATCTCCTCCCGCTCTACCCGGCTGCAAAATCCCGGAACAGATCGTCGCTCTTTCCATGCAATCTCTATGGAATGATACTGCTCTTTTCCCAAACTCTCCATCTCCGAGCAGTCGAAAAACATGATATCCTTCACAATCCGTTTCTTGCGAAACAGAAGAAATACCTCTTTCTGCCCTGCAGATTGAAAAATAAAATCCGGCAGAAGCATCACCGTATCCAGGCAATTCAAATCCTCAACAATATATCTGCGAATGGAGGATTCCCTGCCTTCTCTGTAAAGAAGGGCGCTCGGCAATACCGCCGCCATAACGCCTCCCTCGCTCATCAGTGAAAAAGCAGAAAGCAGAAAAGGAAATTCGCCCTTCGACGTGGAAGCGGTCTCTCTCAACATTCGTTCCTTCTGTTCTCCGTAAAAAAGCAGTGTTCCAGCCTCCACGCCTTCCGGCATGAAGATGCCGATGCTGTCAAAAGACGGGCGGCTTTCTTCCGCATCTTCCCACGTGCGTTTATCATATAAATGTACAGATTCCCGCGATTTTCCGTTCATATAACAGAGGATCTCCACGATCTCCCGAAATCCTTCCTGTTCTTCATATCCGAAGATTTCCGTCCCGGAAGTGTCTCTTGCCATAGCATCAATTAAAATACCATATTGGAATTCCGGCACAAATATGGTTTCCGGTTTCTTCATGGTTTGCCGATAAAATAATCGATATAGCTGCAAAAGCTCCTCTGATACATGCGTCTCCTTTTTTGCCCTCGCAAACTCTTTCATCAGATCAGCAAACAACAGCGGATACTGCTTTAACAGCAGATCTTCGCAAGCCCAGGCGTCCATCTTTTTAATCAGTTTCCGGATAAATCTCGCATAGCTTTTCTGTTTTTCCAGCTGCTGTACATTTTCCAGCTTACGATAGAAGGAGAGGTCTGTGAGCCGCAGGCATTTACTGCAATGATATATGAAAGGAGATGCCGCGTCAATAAATCGCAAAAAAGATGGTATCTGCAGCTTGCCTCTCACAGCCATGCGAACCATCGCTTCCAGTTTATAAGCATCCTCCAGTTTCTCCTCATAGCGGAGACAAAGGTACTGATAAAACAGCAAAAAGACACAGCTGTCCCTATATTCTTCAAAGGTCAGGCCGGGATGACTCTCCCCGAGAATCGACATAAATTCATAATTCAGTTGTTTTTCATTCATTCATCTTCACCTTCTCAAAAGTGATCAAAGTGTCTTCAAGTGCCGCATCATCTCTTCTGACAGGACTGACTGCTCCAGTTTCATCCGTTCCATAAGAAGCAGCTGCTTTTTCTTCTGGTAATAATACAGCTTACCGATCGACATCTGTGTGGACAGATCAGGGCACTCGATCATCAGCTGGCGAATCATATGAATCGAGAGAACCTTCACCGAGGAATTCCCCTGGATCGCGATATCTCTCTGTAATGTAATGTCGAGATGTTCATTAAAATACCACGCGAAATAATAGGGATCCATGATGCCATTGTGGAATTCTATGGATACAAAGTTGGAGGGAATGATCTTCCCTTCATGCTGTTTCTCCAGAACCGCTGCCCGATGAAATGAAGTCAATCCTATCACAATACTATGCTCTTTGGCAATATTCAGATTCTTTATCTTTTTTTTATCCACAAAAACAGAAGGAACCTCATAATCCCTGATACCATTCTCTTCATCCAGCAGCTGGCTGATCGACAAAATGGGATATTCGATCCCTTCACTTTGTACTTTTGACTTTATACGATTCAAAACCACACCATGTGTGATCTGGCTGATCTGTTCAAGCAGAAGTTCCACAACATCTACCCCTCTTTCACGTGTTATTTTCCATTATAACTTCTTTTTTTCTTTTCGGCAACAAAAACCGCTATAAAAACAGGATAATATCGTTGAATCTGTATTTTTTTCGTTTTATAATAAAAAAGAAAGCATAAACCAGAAACCCGCGGTATCAATCCTCGGGTTACGCAGCCTGCAGAAATCACAACATCGCAGTCAATTATATATAAACATTCTGTAAATCAGAAATATCATGTACATTCTGCAGCCAAAAGTATCGAAACATTCTGCAGTCAAATATTTTAAACATTTTATAGAAATATAAATCAGAGAGGAGTTATCATGAAAATATCAAAAGTATTCTGCGCATATTTCAGTCCGGGCGGCACGACAAAAAAAGTGGTGCGCGGCATCGGAGATTCTTTCAGAGATTATCCGGACTACCCCGTAGAAGAGATCAACCTGACAGATTACAATGTAAGACGGGATCGATTTGAATTCAACGAAAACCATCTGCTCATCATCGGTGCTCCCGCTTATGGCGGCCGGATTCCGACCCCGGTCAGCGAGGTTCTCGACCATTTCCACGGCGTCAACACCCCAGTTGTCCTGGTTGCTACGTATGGCAACCGGGCCATCGACGACACATTAATGGAATTAAAAATGGAACTGAGCGAGAGAGGATTCATTCCCGTTGCCGCCGCTTCCTTCGTCGGCCAGCACACCTTCTTAAGCGATCTGGCCTTTGGCCGTCCCGATGAAGATGATCTGGCCATCGCCAAGGAATTCGGCGACAAACTGAAAGAATGCCTGCGTCTCGCCGTCATTTATGATATGAAAAAGCTGGATATTCCAGGAAGCTACCCCTATGCAAAGCAGCCGATGACTTCCTTCCCTTTCAATGTGGAGACGAACGAATATTGTATCTATTGTATGCTGTGCGCCGATGTCTGTCCGATGCAGGCCATCAGCGACAGCAATCCTTACGACATCGATCACGATACCTGCATCCGCTGCGGCTCCTGCATCCGCGTCTGTCCGGCCCAGGCGAAATCGTTCACCCAGGGACCATTGGAGCAGTTGCAGGACAATCTTTTGCGGCCTTTATGCGATACAAGGAAAGAACCATGGTATGTGATCGGATGATCCTGCCCGTCAGGACGCCTGCTGTGTCAGGTATTCCAGCCATTTTTTGTTAAAACCGCTCAGCCAGTCACCGCACAGCAACGTCGGATAGGTGAGCGTCGATTCTTCCGTGGCTGTCGATTCGTCGCTCCCCTCTTCGGCGGTTGTTTCTACTGTCGATTTCTCGGCAGTCGTCGTCTGCGCTGCTTCTTCCCCCGCGGCGGTTGTTTCTGTTGTCGAATCTTCTGCCACCGTTGTCTCTCCAGCCTCCTCTTCTGTTGATTCTGTCTGCACAGTGATCATCTGGATATCAAAAGTAACCACTACATGAGACGCATAGTATTTCACCTGATAATCAGACAAGGCATCGGCAAAGAGCAGGGCCTGTTTGCGCGTGACGATCTGCGCGGCATTTTTGAAGGAATCATCGATCGCCAATCCATTTTTTATCAGCAGGGCAAAGGCTTCTTTCTCATCATCAGAAAGATTTTCGGTATTCGTCGTCCCCTCAAGGAGTTCTTCCACCTTCTCATCGGATAAATGTTCCGGATACAGATCGTTGATCAGCTCTGCCAGACGAGCGACCGTCACCTTTCCCTTTCCGTCGGTATTCCCCTGAACAAAGGTTTTCAGGACAGCGCTTCCACTTAAATTATTAATACCCCGAAGCATCTTCGCCAGCTCTTTCCTCGTGATGGCCTTATTAGAGCCAAAGGTACCGTTATTATTTCCGGGGTAGCAGTTCAGACTGGCGTATTCATTATAAACTTCCTGCAGTTCTTCATCTTCGGAATACCGTACATCATAATTACTCTTTGTCAGTTCCAGTTTCCCCTTCTCGTATTTTTCAAAAGTATAATCTAACAGCTTTCGGATGGAAGAAAATGTACTTTCCTTACTGACGTTGCCAAAATAAGCGCAGATCACTTCGTGCCCCTCGTCATCGATGGCCGTAGCGATAAATACGTTTCCGGCCGCGTTGGTCGTGCCGGATTTCGATCCGATGATCGTATAGGTGTCTTCATCATAGTAAGCCAGCCCGCGCAAAAACCAGTTTGTCGTATTGATGCTCAATTCCAGGCCGGAAGTCACATCATAATGGGCCTTCGCCACAGTGGAACGGATGAGCGGAATGGACATGGCATATCGCGTGATCAGCGCCATCTCCGTCGCCGTGGAATAGGTCTCATTAAATCCGGCGCCGATATCCGATCCCACCGGATTATCAAAACTGGTCTGCGTGAGTCCCAGTTCGGCACATTTGGCGTTCATCGCCTCCACACAGGCACTCTTCGAACCAAATACGCCCACTGCCAGAGAATCCGTGGCATCGGCAGCCGAAGACATCAGGCTCATATGCAGAAGATCCTTAAAGGTATACGTCACGCCGGAACCGATTCCCAAACTGTACGTGCCATAGGTGGTTCCGTTTACAACCTCGGACTTCGTCTTGATCTTTCCATTCACATCGCCATTTTCCACGCAGACGATGGCCGTCATCAGCTTGGCCGTGCTCGCCGGATAAATCATCTTATCCTCATCCTGCCCGAAAAGGACTTCCCCGGAACCGGCATCCATCACTACATAAGCATGGCATTCCATTTCCGGCGCCTTTACCCTGGCCTCGCTCCGAAGAGGAAACAAAAGGAACGCAACAGCTGCCAGAAAAGCAATCCATCCCCATTTTTCAAATATCCAGTTATTTTCCTTTGCTGTCCGATTCAACTTATATCTCCTCCTCTTATGTATTTTAAAATCTTATATGTTTGATTAGAATGTCAAAAGCCATACATTTCCCTTGCTGGCTATTTTTCCGAATCTTTGACCACAATATCTATCAACGATGCACCAATGTCATTCACTATCACGCCAATCGTGTCCTGTACAAACAGGCAGTGTCTGTGCCACCAAGTGCACTCTACGAAAAATTACCACGGAACCGTTCCTTCTCACAGAAAGAACGGTCATCTTCCGCGAGTGCCTGTGCCATTTCTGTTATCATTTTCACGCACAACATCTCGCAGTCTTTATAGTGCCGGTACAGCCCATTGCAGGTCTTTTTGTCCTGGGAATTTATCATATCCTTCCGGAAAAAATATTGATATTCGGATTTCGGGGAAAGGTGATTCTCCACAAAACGCACAATCGCTCGTTTCAAGCCGAAATGAGAGTGAAACAGATGATTTAATATGAATCGCATGTGGACAAGACTCGTGCGGGTCTGCTTCGCCGTAATCCCATAGTAAGGGGCGATAACAGAAGAATCCACCGCTTTCGGTTTGATATGTCTGGCCGCGCGATAATGAAGCGGCGACAGTCCATCCTGCTTCATCATCAGATAATCCCAATCCGTCTCAATCTCCGTGTGAGTAATTCCTGTCTCCCGTATCCTTTTATTCACATAAGGATGACAACTGCTGTCCAGTATAAAATGTGTCATAAATCCGGCAAGATAGGCAAACGCCTCCGCCTTCCTCTGCTGGCTCTCATAAACGTCAAAAGCATGAACCAGAAAATCATGCATCGGCTCATTGTGCACCTGTACACCATATTGATTAATCTTATTTTTGGAATATGCTCGATAATAAAATAGAATATCCGGCCCGTGTACACCGATATTATAATAGTCCATATAAGGCTGTATCCTTTTCTGTAAATCCGGCTTCAACATCCGGAATATCTTCTGACCATAAGCATAGTGCGTATAGGTTGATGGCATAAGTAGTTCCCTTCTTTCCTGTAAAATATCTTTCGCTCAAGCCTTTCTATTTTACCATATCATTCCTGTCCTTAACAATCCTTAATTTATCAGGATTGGCATTTAATATAATTCTGTTCACGTATATCGTAAACTGTAAATTTTATAGCCTTTCTATGGTTACTATTCATGGGGTAGTGGATAGTTCATGTGAGAGTAGGATAACCCATGGACAGATGGAAACAGTAAAATCACAGAATCCGTCCGTACAGAAAGGAGAAACGTACGGACCAAAACAGCGATATCACAGAATCCGTCTGTACAGAAGAAATGAGATAATAACATTCACCCATCAATATCCCGTGAATCAGTAACTTTTTATGATGAGATACATAGTATTTTAGGCAAAAATATTTGCTCTTTTATCCTGGAACTGCTATAATGAGTTGATTGTTAGTTTTTAATTATTTTTTTAGGAGGTACATCACTCATGAAAGGAAATGTTATCGTAGGTCAGTCCGGCGGTCCAACGGCTGTCATCAATTCCAGTCTGGCCGGAGTTATTAAAGCAGCACAGAATAATGGTATCGAAAAGATTTATGGTATGCACCATGGCATCGAAGGTTTTTTGAAGGAAGATATTATCGATATCGCTGATTACATTCAGTCTCCTTCTGATCTTTCTCTGTTAAAGAGAACCCCTTCCGCTTTTTTGGGATCCTGCCGCTATAAACTCCCGAAGATTGAGGGAAATGAAGATGTTTACGATAAAATGTTCGAAATCATGGATAAATATAACATCGAATATTTCCTCTACATCGGTGGAAATGATTCCATGGATACGATAAAGATGCTGTCGGATTATGCGGCGAAAAAAGGAAAATCACAGAAGTTCATGGGCGTCCCCAAAACCATTGACAATGATCTGCCGCTGACTGACCATACGCCAGGTTACGGCTCTGCCGCAAAATATATCGCTACTTCCATGAAAGAGATTATTCGTGACAATGAAAGCTTTGGCGCATCGAAACCGACGGTCTGCATCGTAGAGATCATGGGACGTCATGCCGGATGGCTGACCGCAGCGGCTGCTCTTTCCAAGAGCTCGGACTGCGAAGGCCCTGACCTGATCTATCTGCCAGAGGTTCCGTTTGATGTCAATGATTTCATGAAGCGTGTGAAGGAACTGGCCGCCACCAAGAGTTCTGTTGTTATTGCCGTATCAGAGGGCGTTAAACTGGCCGATGGCCGTTTCGTCTGCGAACTGAGCGCCAGCAGTTCCGATTATGTAGACGCTTTCGGCCACAAACAGCTTTCCGGAACAGCAGCTTACCTGACGAACCTGGTTACCCAGGAAACCGGCCTGAAATCCCGTGCTATAGAGTTTTCCACTCTGCAAAGATGCGCGACCCATCTGGCTTCCCGTGCCGACGTCGACGAAGCTTATGACGTGGGATACGTTGCCTGCCAGTCCGCCATCAACGGCGATACCGGCATGATGGTCATCATTCAGGTAACCAGCCGCGAACCGTACCTTGTAAACTATAACAAATACGATATCCATGAGATTGCCAATGTAGAGTGGAAGATTCCTCATGACTGGATCATCAACGACGGTACTTATGTCAGCAACAAATATCTGGAATACGCCCGTCCATTAATCATCGGAACCATTCTTCCATATTATGCAAGCGGACTGCCAAAACATCTGACACTCAAGAATAAGAAAAGATAAAGGAAACATATTATCTCCTGATGGGATGGTTCTTAGGAAACGTCCCATCACTTCTCCCTGCGATTTAACACATCTTTGATGATATCTGAAAACACAGATATACTTAATTGACGATCATCGAATGGCACGTCTATTTAGGCCCACCAATTTTTCCACTTCATTTAAGCTTTTCATTTTCACTCACCCCCTGTGCAATCATTCTATGGCTGCACAAGATCTGCAGTCAAGGGCTTTTTTAGATATTCAAGGTTTCCAATTGGTCGGTTTATCGGTATAATGGCAATATAATCAAAGAAACCATTGTGAATGGCGTAAAGTCGTTTGTTGTGAAAGCGACTTTAAGAGATGTATGTCTGATAACGAATACCGAGAAAGCCTTTTGAAAGAATAAAACGGCTGGTCAGACATTCAATTTGAAAAGAATAGGAAGAAAAGAGCGTAAACTGCATCACGCTCTCATGGTGCCGTCTACGCTGCTTTATATTTTTGTCTATATAATCTGTTGAACAATCTCACGCAGAGTTCGCGTTTCAAAATCAACGTCGATACAGCGGGTGGAAAAGCCATACCGAAGCGTTTCAAAATGCACCTGGGGCAGACCACAGGCTGCCATGTACTTCTTAAAGTGGTACTGCAATGTTCGTGGCTCCATGTAGGCTCTTGTCCCTGTCAGGATAAAAGCATTCTCGTCCTCACGTCGGAATTTCTCGCAGTATGCTTCCGTCAGGTTTGTCAGGCGAATCCTCTGCTCATCCGGTCGGCGCGTAGATGGACCAATCAGGACAATGGTCTTTGTCTCTGCGTCTGGGGCTAAATTTTGTACACGCTGCATTGTATGGGTAACGGAGATGGTGCGCTCCGGGATGGAAATGTCGCTCCATCGCAGAGCGCAGACCTCCCCAATTTGCAAGCCGGCCATTAAAGACAGGAATATGCCAAATTTGCAGTCATCCATATCAATGACCAGAAATTGAAGAAGACGCTCCTGCTCATCAACAGGCAGGGCCTGTTTTTTTCACGACGAAGTGGGGGATAGGGCATCTGGATACTGGAAAAATCATACCCAGTTTCCTTCTGAATATAATCCAAAATGGAACGCAAAACAATCAGGATGCTCCGAACGGTTCTGGCAGACAGTTTTTCCTGCAACGTTTTTTTCTTTTCCAAATGTTCCACCAAATCGATGGAGAGTTCCGATAATTGACAATTCCCCAATTCTGGTCTGATATGCTTCTCCACAATAACATTATATTTTGCGTAGGAAGCTGGTCTGATCTTTCCTTTTTGCTGTTCCAGCCAACTGGTACAATAGTCGGAAAACAATACTTCTGGCATAGACATCCTCCTTCCGCATTTTTTTATCAAAGCTGGTTTCATTTCATGAACATAAGCTAAGGCAGGGCTACGAGAAGCAGCGCTGCCCTGGCTTTTAGGATTCAGGGCAAACACTGTCCTGGTTATGTTAATATGTGACCTTTATTCTTCTGTATAGAACCAACGCTGTGCCGCCGCAGATAAGCAGCCCCATCATGGTGTACAGCCAGGTTCCTTTTCCACCTGCAGCGGGAAGTTCATAGCCAGGAATATTTTCCACCTCAACGACATTAGAAATCGTGTTTCCTTCAACTTCTTTTGTAGAGCCTTCTGTTGCTTCTGCTGCGCCTTCCGCCTGGTAGGTGACAGTTCCTTCTTCTGTCAACGTGATTACAATGGCTTTATCCAATAAAGCATATCCATTAGGTGCTTCTGTTTCCTCCAGATAATAGGTTCCCGGGCCAAGGCCTTCAATATAAATCATGCCATTTTTATCCGTGGTCAGCGTAGTTGCCTCCTCGCGTTCACTCGTCCAACCAGTTAGGGTGTTGTCTACTACAACAGCATAGTAAATAAGATTTTCTGTCCCATCTGCTTCTCCCAAGTCAACAGTAGTGGTATAGTAGAGGATAAACTTCGCTCCGATCAGCGATTCATCGCTGTAATATTTATATACATTTACCTCGTAGACATAGGTCACTGTTGTATCGTGCTCAGAATAAGAATCTGTGCCATAGGAAACATAAGTTTCATTCGGGTTGCCCTCCCCGCCAATGACCGCATCAGCTGTGACTGTCGCTCTATAATACACCACAATAACATCAGCGGCGGTCAGGTCTTCTATAACACTGTTGTCAAATCTGACCTCAAAACTGCACCTATCCTCTGTAGTTGCATCGCTTGTTTTGTAATTGCCTGTATAGTAGATGACTGTATAGCCTGAAGTTAACCAGGTCTCTGTTTCGTTCCCCTCCGCATCGGTTGTGACAACTGATACACCAGATACATAGGGATCATCCAAACCCTCACTCAATACATCATGCAGCACCAGATTGGTTGCTCCAGTCAAATTGCTGATGGTGGATTTGTATTGCACGGTATCGCTAATTCCGGCTGTGTTTTCATCCTCCCAGTTGCCATCACTGTCTTTAACCTTTTTTCTACCTCAGGGTCTCCGTTGTTGACAATGGTATAATCTTCAGAGCTAGTCCAGTCTGTCTCGTTGCCTTCCGCATCAATCACGATGACAATCACTTCATCGTAGGACACCGTCACGGTGTAGGTGTTTGTGCTGGCAGAATATCCCTCTGGAACCGTTGTTTCCGTCAGAATGTAGGTGTGACCGGATGGGATATTTGTAAAGGTAACGGTCCCGTTCTCGTCCGAGGTTGCGGTCATATCCTCCAAATCAACAGAGGATGAGCCATCGCCCCGGCAGGCGTTACAGGTATCCGTGTTGTGGGATAAAGTAAAGGTTGCTCCCTCCAAGACATCACCGTTCTGATCGACCTTGGTAAAGGTTAGCTCTCCAAGATAACCTTCTACCTTCGGCACCGGAAACGTAAGGGTTTTTTCCTCCGAAACAGTGGTCACGCCGTCTACCGTTGTTACCGTCTGATATATCAGCGACGCATTTCCGTTTGTAGCGTAGCTTGTGTCTTCTTCAAACGCATCGGACTCATTTTGTAGCCGCACCCGATAGGTGAGGGTATAGGTATAGGTAGTGGTACCGCTGCTTGTTTTTGCGGTATACCCTGAGTTTTTCAAATCCCAACTGATAGAACTGCTGTCTGCAATATAGGTCGCGGAATTTTCTCCTCCTTCTTCTACCTCTCCAATTAATGTAGATGTTGGCGGATAAACTTCTAAATCTCCATCGTTTTTATAGAAGCCAAGAAACTCCACGGTCGTGTCTGTGCTGTCAGTAAAGGTTGGGAGCGGGTCGGTCGCTACCCACTTGGCCTGAGCACTCTCCTCATTCATGCTCTGAATCTCTTCGAAAATGGATTCATATGCTTCCAACAAGGAAGCCTCATCTGTGCTGTCATAGTAGTAGCCAGAACCGATCCCTGTTGTATCTGTGCCTTTCAGCCAGCTTTTAAATGCATCAGCAGAACTGGAGCTGCCAATCTCATAGGAGTCGGTTGTACGATCGATTACTGAGTACGGCACACCATATCTTTCATAGCCATCTATGGTCTGTCCACCCACGTCGATACCAATGGAGAAAATATTGACGCCGCTCTCTTTAATACTAGTCGCCATTTCTCTGGCACGGATTGCCGCCTTATCACTGTAGCTGGTTCCATAACTGCAATAATATCCCCTCACATAGCCATAAAAGACTCCATCCGCTCCCTTTGTTCCACTGGATGTATAGGTATCATAACCATCGTACCCACTTTCAATATATGTTGTAGGGAATCCGTCACTCAAAAAGATGATATACTTATTTTCGTTGGATGCCTCATCCAGCATGTCTGCTGCTCTTTTCAGGCCAGCCTCAATATTGGTAAATCTATTTGATTTATAATAATCGCTATCCTCTGAATACTTTGTTATTATGCTGCCTGTCTCGGTTCGAATTTCATTTTTCAATTCTTCAGCTTCTGTTTCACTTGAGCAACTTGACAAATCAAAAACTTCCATTGCATCAGAGTTGAATGCGGCAAACCCTACCTGGCTGACACTATTTGTCGCATCGGCAAATTCATCCAGGAAACTTTCCGCAGCTGCTATTGCAGCTTCGTATCGCGTGGTATCGCCATATTCACTCGTCATAGAATTGGAAATGTCCATTACAATGACAACTGCCATATCGGGCTCTGTATAAAGTTCAGAAATGTTTGTTGTCGTTTCAACAGTAAGCGTAATATCAAAGACGTTCTCGGTATCAGATCCGGCAATGCTATTGCTGATTGTCACCCCATCATCGCAGCATTCACTTCCGCCAGCCTTTGTAATCTGGACAGAAGAGGCTGCATACTCATCTTCCGTTTCTTCATCAACGGATAAAGATGAAACTATGATTTGATCCTCCTCATCAGATGACTGGTCGCTCCAATATTCAAAATAACCGCTGTCTGCGAGTGCCTGGATTGCTTCCGGATTACCAGATTCCGCAAGACTGTCGTAATCAATTGTTTCCTGTCCGACTACCATAACATCTGAAAAAGTACTCAAGTTAAAGGAGATGCTCTGTGTTCCGTCTTCATACCCAGTTTCCGTTTCAATGGTCTCCGTCTCAGTTTCGCCAAAATGGGTGATGGTAAAACTCTCGCTTTCCATTTCCTGACTCAGATAAGTAATGGTGATCTGTACCTCGGCGGCTGGCTCAATCTCCTCACCGTCCTCGTTATAGAAGCCAATATTGAACAGGCGGATGTAGCCGGTATAATCCGATTCTTCATTCCAGCCATACAGCTTGGCAGCCTCGGCATAGCGGGAGAGGTAGACGTCCGAATCCTTTTCATACTCGGTGACGATCAGCTCCACATTTTCAGGCAGTTCCGCATCTTCGTCGCAGGTGGCAGTAACGGTGTAGTCCTCGCCTTCATATGTCAGAGTTATAACATCGGTTTCAGCCTCATCTTCAACTTCCTGCTCCGGCAGCAGGCCATAGCCGATGATATCGCTGTCGGAAAGACTGTATGTATTTTGCTTTACCGCATCGTCGTAATCTCCTTCGATGATGGTAATCTTTCCAGTGTCCTCATCGACCTTCGTCACGATGCCCACATGGTCGGCAGTACCGTCGCCGTCGTTGTCAAAAAATACCAGGTCTCCAGCGGAAGGGGTGCAGTCCGTCGCATACAGACCCATGTCATCCAGAGACACCGTCCAGGCATTGACACCGGAAGTCTCCGGAAAATCGCTCTCCGGCACACCGGCATAATGCAGGCAGAAGGACACGAACATCGCGCACCAGTCGCCGTATTTATTGCCATACCAGGCTCCGTAGCGGGTATAGCCTTTATGGGTCTCCCCGTCGTCATCCAGAGTATAGTTGACGATGCTTTCCGTATAACCGATCTGGCTCTCGGCGATGGCAACCACGTCCTCCGCCCATACGCCGGACAGAGCGGGCAGAGTGGCTTCCCAGTCAGAAGCAGTCTCCACGTCGGCAGTCTCATCCACCATGCACTCTATCGTATGAGTGTGTTCCTCCAGTCCGCAGCTGAGTTGCTCCTCATAACACTCCTCCGTGTGGGTATGCCCTTCAGATTCTTCCAGACCACAGGTCAGCACCTGCTCCGTCTGATAGCAAGTGTCGCTGTGAGTGTGTCCCTCAGACTCCTCCAGACCGCAGATCAGGTTCCCGTCCTCATCATAACAATCGTCTGTGTGGGTATGCCCTTCGGATTCTTCCAGACCACAGACCAAGGTGGTCACAGTCTCATAGCAGGCATCTGTGTGGGTATGCCCCTCACACTCCTCCATTCCGCAGACCAGCACAGAGGAATAGCACTCCTCCGTATGAGTATGCTCCTCCAGACCGCAGTAGGTCTCGTTGGTCAGGGCAATGCCGGTGGAGTGAAGCTGCCAGGTGACACCTGTAGCCACCAGCAGCGCCAAGGCCAGTAGCAGGGCTACAGCCCGTCGGCTTTTACGCTTTTCCTCCTTGAATTTCCGTACATAGGAATTTACTATGTTTTTCATAACTGCACCTCTACTTTCATCACGAGGGAGAACCGTTTCAGGGTCCGACCCTTAAAGATTTACTTAACAATTCATTTTGCCCGATGTCATTCTGTCCGGCTGCATCGTACGGTCACTCTTGTCTGACCGCCTATGGTACAGGTGAACAGGGTCAGATTCCACTGTTCGGATTCCTGGCTCACCATTTCCTCCACGTCTGTAGGCTGGAGGATGATAATCTCCTCCACCTGATAGTTAAATACGTTGCCACTCACGTCAGTAAATGTAATCTCGTCGCTCGCCTCCAGGTATTTCAGATTCCCGAAGTGACGCTCATAATTGTGTCCGCATATGATAAGGTCGTCCGTCCATACACTGCCGCTGTAGCGGCCGGGGGCTATCTTCAACCCGGGATAGCTCCACTCCGCCATGACGGGCAGCTCCAGTCCGTAGCTGGGGATGGACAAGGTGCCGATGTATTCATATCCGTCAATCTCTATAGTTCCCATTTCATCGCTGCTGTTCGCCGTAGGGAAATTGTCCCCTACGGTCTCCTCCTCTTCTTCCTCCAACGCGTCCTGGATGTCGGCCACAGACTGTCCGGCCCGCCAGTTGTCCCAGCGGTTATAGGCCAGAAGCCCGACAGCGCCAATCAACAGCAGCGCACCCAACGCCATGAGAAACAAACCCAGTTTATTTCTCATATTCCTCCTGCTTATTGCCGGAGCGTCTCAACGCCCAGCCAAAGAGAAGCAGCACCGAGCTACCACCTGCCATCAACCATACAGGCCAGTTAAGCTGTCCGGTTTTGGGCAGAGTAGACACAGTCGACGTGGAGTTCTTGGAGGTCTTAGAGGTTGACGTCGACTCTGATTCAGACTCAATGGTTGTGACCTCCCCCACCTTAGGACTAGCATCCACGGTGTAGACCCACTCGCCGTCGTTGTCGATGGGTACCGTCACCACGAAGGGGTTGATGGTTTCATAATTGTCGGAATCTGTGGTCTGGATAATCAGGTACAGCCCCAGCTCCAGGTCGGTGAAGCTCACGGTGCCACCAGAGCCGATACTGGCTGTGGTACCGGAAATGTCCGAATCTTCCACATAGGCCGCTAGCGTGGCCGCCAGGGACGTGTCCTCCACATCCAGCGTAATTTCGCAGCCGTTGAATGCGTCCGCATACTCATAGACCATGTTGCCGTCGTCCAGATAGAGGATCGCTACCTGATAGAGCGTCACGGCTCCGCCAGAGACAGCGTTCCCGTCGCTGTCCGCCAGGGTCAGCTCGATGGAGCCGGTCTGGTCAAAGTCCAGGGATGCGGTATCTGCTGCATAGGCGGTCACGGTCATGGCAAAGATCATAATCAGCGCTAACAGGTACGGTAATATACGGTAGACTGTTTTTAGTGTGGTTTTCATAGAGATTCCTCCATTCTTATGATGCATCTGTCGCAATCAATAGTTTTCTTAATATTTACTTCTTCTTTTTTCTGATGCTGACCATCATCCAGATGAGCAGGAGCACCAGCATAGGTACTGCTGCAATAGTTGCAACCAGAATGGTGTCGATCTGGTATGCCTCCGCCGTCACGCGGATATGCATGTCATCGGCGTTGGCTGTCCGCACGCCCCGCACCAGCAGCCGATGACTGTTGACGCCGTAGGGGGTGCAGGTCATCAGTGTGCAATAGTCTTTGCCTTCCTCTATATAAAGGTTCTCAATCTCATCCGGAAGGACGATGGAAATCTGGTCTACCTCATAGGTCAAAACCTGATTCAACACGGTGATGGTGAAGGCATCGCCTACCTCCAGCTGGTCAAGATTCGTGAACAGCAGGCTGCTGGGCAGCCCCCGGTGAGCGGAAATCACGCAATGGGTGCTTTCGCCGCCTATCGGAAGACTGCTACCCTCCAGGTGTCCGGCAGCGATCTGCAAAACGCCTGCGTCCGTACCGTGGTAGACGGGGAGCTGGACGTTGATCTTATCAATGGTGATATAGCCCATGATGCCGGTGCCGGTGATGTCCAATGTGTCCCAATAGTCTTCGTTCACCAGGTCAGTGTTGACGATGGCAGATGCAGAGCCAATCTCGGCTAACTGCTTGTTATACGCCTCTGCGGCCTCAAACAGAGCGGTATAATCCGCTTCGTCCATTGCAGATACGGCGGCTTCATAGTTCGCCACCGCTCTGGTCTGCACTCGGGAGTTCCACCAATTGCTGACAGAAGGATAGAGCAGGATAATAAGTCCCACCACGAATATGATTACCAGAATGACCGTTCCAATTCGTCCTCGCTTTTTTTGCTTTTTCACGACTGTGGCGTTTATTGCCTTTTTTCGCTTCATACGACCATAAGCTCCTCCGGCTTTCCTTTGTCCCGCTCATTCTGTTTGCTCTTAGCTGTCCTCTGCCGTTTTTTGTGGCAGTGAACACCGAACAGCGAACAGTATTGTTGCTCCTTCATAACCGGTTCTCCTGTCCTCGGCCGCAGGGCCGAGGCAGGATTGCCGTCCGTATTTTTATTTTGCTCATTTGCCTCTTATTTTCCCAGGCACTGCCATTCTCCATTCTGAATCTGCCGAAGGAGAGAATCACTTAGCTGCGCTCATGCGCTTGCGGGTGATGAGCAGGACAGCCGCACCGAGAACCAACACACCGCCCACGATGTAGAAGATAGTGGTACCCATGCCGCCAGTGGAAGGCAACTCTGAGCCTTTGTAATTGGTGATGTTCGTAGAAATCGTGCCATCAGAGGTACTGGTGGTAAAAGATAAGCCCGTACCGGAAATGGTGTTGCCATCAGCGTCCTTGATGACCAAAGAAGTGATACCATCCTCGGTGTGCGAAGCTTCGATGGTGAAATAGAGGTCATCCATGGTGTTATAGCCATCGGGAGTTGTAGTTTCAACCAGCTTATACTGGCCATCATCCAAGCCTTCCCAAGTAAAGGTGGTCAGACCATCACCGGTAATTTCTTTTCCCACAACCTCATAGGTTTCAGTGTCGGCATTATACTTGTATAAAGTGAAGCCAGCGTCCTTCAGGGCATTACCCTCAGAATCAACCTTGTTCACGGTCAGGGTGAAGGTAAAAACAGTGGTGATATCCTCAGGCGTAGAGCCAGTGGAGTCTTCATCATATGGATTATTTGAATATTCCACATAGGCCTTGTTATTTTCCTCATAGGAAGCATTGTCATTCAGTCCAGCGGTGTAGGTCACTACAACTTCGGTGCCGGAGGTAAGGGACAGACCCTCGATATCCAACAGGTCAGAAATAGTGATGGTGATAGTGGTTTCACCGGTAGTCTCGTCAGTAGTGTAAGCTACAGTGTAGTCCTCCGCACTTAGGGTAACATTGCCGACTTTGACAACCACATCATTATTGAAAGTCAGGCCAGAGGATAGAGTATCGTGGAACACCAGTTTGTAACTGGTATAGAGGCTCAGGTCGCTGGGCAAGGTAGCTGTCAGAGTGAAAGGAACATCATCGCCGATGTCGTAGTCAGCGGAGTCAGTGTCGCCCTGCGTGGTGGTATTGTCGGAATCGTTGACATCAGTAACAGTTTTGTCAAACGTAGGAGTGCCGTTGGTCTTCGGATCTACGTTAACATCGTCAACCACTTCCAAGATGTAATCGGTATACTCACCGTCGGCAGGAACGGTGGTGTTCACAATCAGATAGTAGCCAGCATCATCAACGGTAATGGTGTAGGTGCCATCACTCTGTTGTACGGAGGTGGTACCGCTGGTCACATAATCGGCCACGATAGCGGCGAATGCAGCAACATCCTCTGCGTCTTCAATCTTCGCGGCGATTTCAGCAGCGTCAGTCGTGCCATAGGTGTCGTTCAGAGCGGCCAAGAACTGCTCATTAGAAGAACCTATACCAGTGCCCCAGGTGATGTTGGACAGAGTATTGCCATCTTCGGAAAGGTCACCAGCAAAAATCTGATAAGCGGTGTACACATAGCCGCTGGTGGAGTTGTTAATGGTAATGGTATAACCATCACCATCTGCCGCAAAAGCGGTGACGTTCATGGCGAAAACCATGACCAGAGCCAGCAGAACACTGGCAAACTTTTTCATCTTTCTCATAAAAAAACTCCTTTACTTAAAAATGTGTTAAATAGTGGATAGGAACGGGGTATTGTTGCCAGATCCGATGATGGAAAGACGATTTACCCATCAGGTGAGCTTCGCACGATATTCCTTCTCTTCCTCTGGTGTCTATACAAAAGGCAGATTGCGCCACACAGCAATCCCACCATTGTATATGGATTTTATATGGATCGTTTCCTGTGCTCTGGATGCGCAGTTGACGCAAGGTTCCGTCTCGGATGCCCGCGGCACATGCATTTGGAATAACTTTTCATACTGACATTCTCCTCATCCTTTTTGGTTTTATCGAATCAGGGAGAGGCGATTTAAAGGCCACATCCTGAAAATCACCTTTCCCACGATCTGATCTGTCTCTATACAGCCGATCGCTGTGCTTCGGGAATCTATCGAAGTGGTTCGGTTGTCCCCCATAACGAAATATCTCCCATCAGGAACCTGATAAGGGTATTCGCGGTCACTTTCACCCAATGCTTTCTCCGTCACATACGACTCATTGAGCAACTCATCATTGACATAGACGTTTCCCTTGTCGTCGATATCCACAATGTCCCCCGGCCCGGCGATGACACGCTTTAGCAGCAGCTTGTTCTGGTAGTAGAATCCCACCAAGTCGCCGGTCTCGAAGTCACCGGTCTTTATCAGAACAATCACATCCCCATCCTCCAGAGTCGGCTCCATGCTAGTGCCGGATACCTGCAAAACCGGCAGAAACATGGTTGCAATCAGCACGGCCACCGCTGCCACCACAATCAACGCATAAATCGTTGTCCGGATGGTCTGCCGGTATCTTTTCTGGTATTGCAATCGTTCTCGTTCGGCGGCTACTTCCTCCGCAGTGGGGATGTCCGTCATCTGTGGGATGCGCTGGCTCATATGCGTATTCTGTTCGTTCCTGCTCATTTCACAACCTGCTCCTGAACCGATCAACCGGTACTATTTTGTTGATACTACACTGAGACATTCTACTGCACCTCTTTTACTCCACAGGCAACGATCTACTTTCTACCCTCCCGCATATGGGCAGTAAGCTTCGGATACCTTCCCATGATTTTCTTGGCTTCCCGAACAAAGCAGACCTGCTGTTACTTGACATCCTGCACTGTCTTATCTCGCAACTCATCGTATTCAAGTTCCATCTGCCGGATGCGTTCCGCCGCCCTATCCGCTTCTGTCTGGGCAGCGATTAACATCTCATCTGCCTGCCGTTGCGCGTCCGCCAGAATCTCCGCCGCTTCCTCATCAATATTCCACAGGGAATCCAAATACTGTCGGGCAGCGGCCTCGGCATCCTCAAAAACATGGTTCAGACTCATAGCCGCTTCCGCGATGGACCCCGCATTCTCCATACGCAAGAACTTGTCGTCCAACTGGCAGTGCAGCTTTTCATTTTCCTCACGCAGTGACCGTTCGTTTTGCTGTAAAGCGTAAATAATCTCAATCAGTTCTGTGCGGTTCATTTTGCGCAATTCTTTGTCTGCCATGGTTATGCCTCATTTCTTGTTTTTGCTTCCTGTCGTCATCATTTGTTCCGGCTACGCTTAAAACGCAAAAAATCCGGACCGATCTTCTTGTACCATGGGACGCTCACACGTTGTATTTCCACAGGTAGTTTAGCCTCAGCCTTTTTTGCAGTTTAGACAGACCCATTCTCCCTCCGGCACATATGCACCGCACATAACACAGGTGTCTTCCATCAAGTAATATTTCATATCACATCACCTTCAGCGCACATCAATTCTGTTCTCCCTTTTAATTAGGGAATGCGCAAAACACACAACAAATCATGAATATTTGTCCCGGTTCTTGGTATAATACAGTCATCGCCGGATACAATGCTCAAATGAAGAAGTCAACGCCTATGTAACGGAGACAATATATGCTTCCGCTTACGTTGCTCTTTAAGTGTTCACCTATGCGAACAAAACACCGAAATCCCTGAAAATCAGGCAATCTCCTGATATGCATGACCACTAATCTGACCACCGGCGTGAAAGCAGGACAGCTTATTGACCTGCGCTTTTTTCATATCCATAGAGGGATGAACGTAGCGCTGCAAGGTGATTTTCACATCAGAGTGCCCCATGATTTCACTAAGGGATTTGATGTCCACGCCACTCTCCACGCAGCGGGTTGCGTAGGTGTGGCGGAGCGTATGGAAGGTGTGGTCTGCCACGCCTGCCCTGTGCAGCAGACGTTTGTAACGTTCAAGGCAGACTCTCGGCTCCATATATTTGGTGGTTCCCGTCACGACATAGCAGTCTCCATCCCTGCGGCGCTCCATTAAATACTGAAATACCGTAATTGGCAGTGGAATCGTGCGGATGGAACAGTCCGTTTTCGGCGTTCCAATGACCACTTTTGTCTTTGCGCCGTTCTGTCCGTCCATGTCCGTGATACGGTAAACGGTCTTATTAATCGAGAGTGTTCCGTTTTTGCCGTCAATGTCTTTCCATTGCAGGCCGCATACCTCGCCAATGCGGATACCACCATAAAGTGAGAGCAACACGCCAAGGCCGAACGGCGTGTCTTCTTCCAGCACCTTTGCCTCCACCTTCGTCTGCTCCCACGCTGTCAATACGCTGGCGTCAGGCTGGCGGCTGGTCATGGACGGGCAATCTGGCACAGTGCGGAGCATTCCCTGTTTTTTTGCAAATCGGAGAATCTGCATCAAGACGGTCTTCATATCCGAGATTGTCTTATCTGAGAGCGCACCGCCGCCCAGCCGACCACTGATTTTCTTTTTCTCCAGAAATTTTGTCAGGCAGCTGCTGTCAATACTGCTGACAGGAAGCTCCCCCAACACAGGAAGGATGTGTTTCTCTGCCATGATGCTATAGCAGCTGTAGGTAGATTCCTTGACCCCTGATTTCTTAGAAAGCAACCATCCGGTCACGACATCCCGAAACGGTGTGTCTTCCATTCCGGTCTTCTCCGGGAGGGATGGGATCACATCCAGCCGCATAAGCTGCCTATTTTCCAAAAAGGATTTCTTCTTTTGCCGAACATCCTGATAGGAGCTGCCGTAGAAGTATTTGTAGTTAGTCTTTCCACAGATTGGTTTGCCCTGAACTACCCTGGCTTCCCATCTTCCATCTTGTCTCTTGCGAATGTTTTCTCCTCGTCTGCCCATTGCTTTGACCTCACTTTCTTTATTTAGCGGCTTTTTGTGACAGAAATCGAAATTATACCGTCACATTTTTCTGCACAGATTAAATATGGCGGCGAACCTTGATAAAATAAAAAATGTAATAAGTAGTCAGTCACTCTGACCACGATTTTGACTATTGTCCCCTTATGTTTCCTATGATTCAGCCGACGGGGTTTCTTTAAAAATACATTTTTTGTAAGAAAATAGCCAAAATGACGATTGACTTCAAAAGAATAAAAGGGTATAATGATGAAGTATGAAGGAATCGTCGTTTGAACCATGTCATTTCTGTTAAAAATTGGAATCGTATAGGTGAACACTTAAGGAGCAATTGAATTTTAGTATCGACGTCTGTGGGTTGATTATGGCTTGTGCCAGCACCCAGAGATTTTTTTGCCATACTTTATTATGCAGGCCAATACGAGAAGGAAGAATCTATCGATTCATTTACAGACCGATTCTATCGATTCCCAACAAAGTTTGATGTCCATAAATACCGCATCATGGCAGATTTTGCAAACAATCTGCCAGCCGGTACAATACTAGATGAGTTGGCCTATGCCATCCAAGGCAAAGGGACTTTCTAGAGATTTAAAGATAATATTCGCTACTATGACATTGAGCAACCGTGATATGATTACCAAAACGATGCATATAAACAGATTGCCATATGTTGGTACCAGGAAGAATGTCCGGAGTACGAGGAATAGGCTTCAAAAACGTTTTCAATCTGACGCATCCTTCTAACGTTGTTTTTGCCGACAAGTTCATTGTGTCGTGTCATTCACATAAAATAAAATTTCCTTTCTGATTTTTGGGCAAAAAATAACCGAGTACTGTCTAATGTACTCGGTCTAAAAGCGGAAGCCATGGCCTTCGCAAGAATATTTTTTATTATTTACTCTGTTTTCTTCAGACAAGCTCCTGTAGTTCCAGACGGGCATAAACTCACCTCCCGTGTAAAGGACATGCCTACCCTTGTTATCCGGGTGAATTCCCTTGATTAAGAAAAGGATGCACCAAGCAGGCTATGCCCGGAAACGGAAATCCGCGGGGTTTCTCCTTTGAATAACAACTACATCTGTCCCATATTAATTCTCCCTTTCTGTAAATGCAGAGCAACAAGGATGATCACGTTTTACTGCGCAACTTCCGATTCTTGCGTTTTTCATTTAATATGCTATAATGATGCCTGTATGTCAGATTAAGAACGAGAAAGCGAAAGAAAACACACATGGATTGTCTAACTCTATGAATATCTTTTGCAGAAAGGTGGAAGCAAATCATGATACTGGAAAGAGATTATCTCCCCATGTTTCGGGAATCGGAGGCCAATGGACTCATTGGAATCAAGGGCTATCTCTATTATTTTCAAGATATAACAACGCAGTTTCTGCACAATCTCGGCAAAGGCAATGATACCCTGCCTGAAGAGTACGGCATCTGCTGTATGTACGCAAAATACAGAATCCATGTAGAAAAACTAGTTGATTACACTTCTCCTGTGCACATGGAAACCTGGATGGAGAAGACCAACTCCCACGCACTGCTCTACCAAGGGTTCACCATTAAAAAAAGCGGAGCCTTGATTGCGGCCGGCAGAGTGGAAAGTTGTTTCTTTGATATGAAACGAGGCCGCTTGACAAAACCTTCGGCAGTCGATTTCCCGAAGGGGATGGAAGAAGATCAGCGAAATGACGTGGAGCCGTTCCGAAAGAAAATGCCAAAGTCCATAGACGATATGGAATACCGTTACACCCATACCGTCCGCTATACCGATCTCGACAAAATGGGGCATATGACGAACTTAAAATACGTCGACCTTCTGCTCAATGCGTTTGACAGCCAATTCTATAAAGCGCATATGGCTACGGATATGGAAATCCATTATGTCAATCAATGCTATGAAAGCGAAGCAATCAAGGTATACGCACAGGTGCAGGGAGAAAACATCTGGCTGCTCGGTGTGAAGGAAGACGGGGCCATTGCGGTACAGGGAATGTTAAGGACTGCGTCCTAAATCCCACGAAAAAGAGGTTTGTTGTACTTTTTGCCACGGCTCACTCCATTCTCCCCAGCATAACTGGGGAGAATGCCTGCCGTTTTCTCAGAAAAAGAGGTTTTTTCTCAACAAGTCACGTCTTTCCTTGAAAAGAAATTTTTTCAGTTGAAGTTATCTCGTCCAAATATACAATCAAAGATCAATGTAAATGTGACTACAACGTTATAAACAGGAAAAATTCCAAACGTCAGACCATTCCAGATATACAGATAATATGATATCCCAAGATTCACTATGGCGCATATTAGAAATAGTCCTGTTTTCACTTCTCGTTTAAGAACCAACAGAAAAATTAATAATGACATAAGCGCTGCAAATAAAACTTCAGTTAAAATCATAACCCATCCATTAAAAGTCTTATCTGCATAATTATCAGATAATTTATAACAGACTGGATACAAGGTAGCCGCTATGATATTCAATATCAGCAAGACATAGATATTTATTTTTCTCAACTAATCACCTCTATCTCACATACAAAAAATTTTAATACTTAATATTCTTACTCAATATTCTTATAGAAAACTTTATTTTATTGTCTTTTTTACCACGGTTTACTCTATTCTCCCCGGCATAGCCAGGGAGAATAGTTTTCATTTGCAGGTTTTTATTTTTTCAGAATAATCTTTCCTTTAAAACCATATTTCCTGACCTGTTTCTGAACAGTTCGGTTCTTTACATATATCTTGCAAGTTTTCGGAATGCTGGAAAGGCTGCATTTTTTAATGCTCTTTGCATTGATATATACTTTCTTAAGAGCACTGCTGTTTGTATTGCCGCCAAAGCTTCCTCCCAGGCTCTTTACATTTTTGGGAAAGGTGAGGGTCTTTAATTTCGGCGTCTGACGGAAGACTCCGTACCCGATTTTTTTCACGGATTTGCCAATCTTCACAGAAGTCAGATTTTTCATATTTCGGAATGCATCCGCGCCGATAGACTTGACATTCTTGGTAATCACGATGGATTTTATCTGGTCGTCCCTGTAAAATGCATTTGCCGCGATCTCTGTCACCGTCTTTTTCACCTTATATTCACTCTTCGTACTGGCAACACTGTAGAGTGTCTTTCCATTCTTAGAATAGATATCATTGTTAACCACTTTGATATAAGGATTGTCAGCGTCTACGGTAATCTCCACTGCCGGACACTCTCTCACTACCGGATATCTGTTTACATCCTTGGGAACGCAAAGGCTTTTTAATTTCGTACAGTCATAAAAAACCGCCCCGGAGATATCTGACGGATCTTCAAACACGATCTCTTCCAGATTTATGTAATGACAGGCCGGTTCGGAAATGATCACTTCTTCCTGCCCATCCACATCATAAAGGGAGGCATTACAACTGCCGCTCCCAACATAGGCCTCATATCTGACACCATTTAACACGAATTCTATTGGGTTGCTGTCTTCGCATTGAGCGTTCCTGCCGGGGAAAGGATGACAAATGCCATAATGGCAAGCGTTGGAAGAATATACATCCAGCATTTCTTTAAAATCTTATTCATCAAGTTTCCTCCTTCTTTATATAATCTCTGGAACTATTGAAGTATTTGTCGTATATACAGTGGCTGAGCATACCTCTCCATCAGAAGATAAAAAACTATAAGTTGAAGTATTGGTTTTTGTTTTTTTCTTATTCTTTTACAACCCAATTATACTGCAATTGTTTACAAAATAATCATACAACTCTCGAATAATTGATCGGTCGGTCTTAAACATAATACCATCAACAATTAATGTATTTCCAATAAGACCACATTTAATTTTTTTCGTATTTGTACGCAATTCCAGTTCCTCATAGTACTCTACTTCCTTTTTCTTTTCCATTCTTTTGATTTTTATTTCGCGGAGTAAGTCAAAAACTTCTTCAATCTTTTTTTCATCATCAATGATATAAAGGTAATCATTTCTAACATCCAACCTGATATCAGTGACTTGTTCCTGCAGTTCCTGCGTAAAAACTTTTGACGCATTTTCATATTCGGTTTTTTCATCTAATACAACTACTCCAACAATAATAATTACTAAAAGTATAAAAGAAACTATAATAATCAGATTTCTTTTTTTCTTCATAAAAAACACCTGTTCCCTATTAATTTATCACGCCCTTTTTTTTGAGAGAATTAAACAATGATTTGGTTATCCTTCTACTTGTGTTGCAATTTTTATTACGGCCCCCATGATGAATACCATATACCACGTTACTGTCATTATAAACAGGGCTTCCGCTTTGCCCTTTTTCTGTATCTGCCGAATATCTGATCTCATACTTTGTCACCTTATATGGAGAAGAATTATCTTTATACATATATACTCTATAACCGAGTACATCAGATTTAGTATCCTTCACCATTTTGTCTGCAGGGTACCCACATATAGTGAATGTCATCACTTTAAGTTTAGCTTTCGTTGTATAACCTATTGAAAACCAACCAATAGTACTGCCAATATTTGAAGATAATTTCATATAAGCCCAATCATTAGCTGTAGATGGAGTTGAAGGATAGGAAGTGCAATAAGAGTAAGATGAAATAGACGCTTTTTTCTTATATGAAGACCCATTTACTCCAAAGTATGCCGTCACACTCTGAGCTGCTCCGTACTTTTCACTGTACACAACATGTGCTGATGTCATCATATATTTTTTATTTATCATAAATCCAGTGGCATACCCTGTTGCACCACTTTTATACTTAACATAAAGGAAGGCAATTCTATAATACGGAGTGGATGTTACAAGTGTTACTTTTTTCTGCTATCTGAATTACCTATAATTTGATTGAGATCTATAGAATCATTATCCGATTCAGCTAATTCATTCCCATTTCCGCTAATCTCTATATCTGCTTTGCCATTAGAGTCCGATGATATATCTGACTCATAATTTTCAGTATTTGTTTGTGATTCATAAACAGTTTCACTAAATATATCAAGAGAAGTACTCCCCGTAGAAACATCATATGTCGTAAAATCAGCAGCTGAATATATAGAATTTATATATTCTTCATCCGCAGATTCCATATCGGTATCTTTGAAACACCCATAAAGCCGATATTCAAGTTCTGTTCCTGGAAATGAGTTGCTAAATACTGTTATAGTAAATGTTTTATAATCTGCTACTTCAATTGCATCTTCATCGTTAACAGAGGCTAATGATTTTACTTCGGTATTTTCCACTACCTCAACTTCATTAGAATTTATAATCTCATAATCGGCCTCATATGAAATTCCCCAATTATAAACAGGCAAAAACCCTTCATTATATAATGTAAATTGCAAAGTATATTTATTTCCATTTTTTTTGACTACATCAACTTTGATAGCAACATCTGTTATCTCAAATACTTCTGCTGTATTAGTTGGCTCCTCTTCATCAATATCAATCTCTTCAAATGTGTTTCCGATTGAAATACTATCTTCATCTGTTGAAACACCAACATCTGCAAACGTCTGTACCGGCATAATACACATTGCCATTACAAAAGCCAAAATCATACATGTTATTTTTTTCATATTTCTTTGTATCATAATTCCTCCTTTTGGTAGTTAACGTCGGGTACCAAACTACCTAATAATACATATTTTTAATATGTATTCTAATACTCCGATATTTCTTACTAATAAAAAGTCAACCTATCATACGCTCATTTCAACCACCTCTCAATCAAAAATTCCTATCTCACTTTCACTGTTGTTTAAATCATATCATCTCATACAATTCATGTCAATCAATATTTTGTTGAACAAAATATTGATCTAAATAATATTTGTGATAAAATAATTCTATATGAGAAGAAAGGGAATAAGCATGAATGCAAAAAATTATTTCCTGAGTGGCGTAACAGAGCTCTTAATCTTATCTGTTCTAAAAAATCATGATGCTTATGTCTACGAGATTGTTAAAACAATCAATGACATGTCTGGTAATTCTTTTTCGATATCGCAAAATACAATCTATGCATCTACTTATAAGTTACAAGAAGAGAATAAGATTACAGAACACAGTAAACTGGTCGGTAAGAGAAGAACCAGGGTATACTATCACATCGAAAAAAGTGGCCTGGAATACCTCTCTGAACTTCTGGAAAACTATCGTGTCACAACATCATGTGTAAACACTATGTTGGACAGTTTAATGAATGGACAAGAGACGGCCGAGGAGGAAGAAAATGAACAAAAATTGTAAAGAGTACATCTCCCAGGTAAAATTGTTATTCCCCATTATGGGCAAACGTGAAAAGAAATATATTGATGATTTATCAATAAACCTCCAAGACAGTTTTGATGAATCCGTTTCTTTAGAAGACATATATGAAAGCTTTGGCACTCCGGAGGAAACAGTTAATTTATATTTTTCCAATACAGATATGAATTATATAATAAAAAGAATCAGACGGTCAAGAATGATAAAAGGCTGTCTGGCAGCCATATCTATCGTAATCATCATAACCTTGATACTCTTTAACATTTACATTTACGAAGAGCATCAGATATTTAAAAGAGAAGAAATGATAAATATCGAAACCACCATCGAATAAACCTTTATACAGAAATACAAAATGGCAATTATATTGCCATTATTACACTTAGTTAATGACAATAGGGAGATCAGTAATGAAGAAAACATTATTATTTATAGTTTTCGTAATCACTTTTTTATCAAACTCTATTTTTGTAAACGCTGCAGTTATTTCAAAAAACAGCCAAGATACTAACTTTGATAAGGCATTTTATATTGAACACTATATCTATGGCAATTCTGCTGAAGATTCCAATGTTCAAACCCAAAGCACGACCAAAACCATTACAAAAACAAAGAAGAGCGTCGCCAAAAATTCATCCGGGGACATTCTTTGGTCTGTCACTATCAAGGCAACTTTTTCTTATGATGGAGAAACATCTAAGTGTACCAGTTATTCGCACAGCACAAGTTCACCTGGAAAATCATGGTCAATAAAAAGTTCATCGTACAGTAAAAGCGGAAACTCTGCCACAGTGAAAGCAACAGCCATACATAAAGGAACAGACGGTACAGAAAAATCTTACTCTAGATCAGTTACTATTAAATGCAGTCCCAGTGGGGTGATTTCATAAATGCAAAGACTCCTTTATGTGATATTGTTAGTATATGCAATTTTTAAGATAAATTCAACCTATTTCTGATATTATAGAATAAAATATCAATAAAAACTGACTTTAAAGCTGGTGTGTTGCAATCCAGTGAAGCAAATCCTTAAAACCGGATTCTCCCGCAGCTATTTTGAGGAATATATCGGACAGTTCTTCCTGCGTATAATCAAGCTCAACTTTGTTGAGCGCAAGAAATACAAGCATCGCATGAGCGCCGATGCGTTTGTTTCCGTCAATAAAAGCGTTTCATTACAAGACCATAACTAAGTCGGGCTGCTTTTTGCTGAATGGACGGATATGCATCCGTATTTCCAAAGCTATGAAACGGTGCATTTAACGCAGAGTCAAGCAGCTCGTCATCGCGGATGCCATCGCTGCCGCCGGTTTCTTCCAGAAGCTGTGTGTGCAGTAATAGAATCTGTTCCTTTGAGAGAATAATCATTTGGCCAACACCTCATATGCCTCATGATTTTTTGCGACCAGCCGTCTGGATACAGAAAGGACATCCTCATCGCTTGCGGTCTGCTCTTCTTCAGCAGAACTAAAATCAATAAGCAGATAACGCGGAGTGTTGTTCTTTAAGATGACAACCGCTCCACTTTCATCAACCATGCGGGCAATCCGCGAGAAGTTCTGGTTAGCCTCCGTGATGGAGACAAAATTACTGGTGTTTACTTTCATGTGTATGACCTCCTTTATTTGATACCATTAGTATATGCAATTTTTAGGAGAAATTCAACCTATTTCTGATATTATAGAATAGGGAACAGTTTTTCTGTTCCCCATCTTTTTTTCTGATATAACAACTTTTTTATATTTCCCGGATTCTCCGGCATTCGGTATAGTACCGCTTATCCTCCGCATGTCCCATAGAAAATGTCTTCCGGGGCAGAGAACCGTCTGCCAGCACTGTGGGGAAGAGCTCTCCCTTTCCCATATCCGGGAGCAGAAATCCCACGCTGTCCTTCTTCATAGACAAGGTTTCCACTGTGTCAGCTCCGTGGATATAATCCACCTTCGCCGGATGTTCTTTTACATACTCATTCAGGAAATTCTGCAGGCTTCCTACCGTCAGTTTCGACAGCGGCTTTGTAATCTGCACTCTTTGCTTCCTTCCCTGTCTGACCACCACCATTTCCTGGCTACTATCCCTGCGGTCAATCGCTTCGGTTCCTTTGGATTCCGGGATGGAAACCAAACCAAGGCAGGCGGTCATCTCTTTCATCAGATTGTCTCCATCTACCTGTTTTACGATGCGGTGAATTGCCTCAAATTCCAGAGCCGGGCTGTGTACATTAACAATTTCTGCCAGAGCATAGCGAGCCGGATGGTTGGAAAGATCTTTCCCTGGATTTTCCGCTTTTAACTGCTCATAGTATTACTTTGCTGATGACAGAGAATGCTTTCCATCCCCCACGCAATACAGCAAAACCGAAGGCACATCCGCTTTTCGATCTGCGATCACCTGCTGTGCTTTTCTGGCTTCCTCCAAATGCATCTGGTCAATGGCCGCCAGAATCTTCGCCTGCTCACTCTCTCCCAGAAGGTATCCCCTGATATGACCGCCGCCCAGCATCAGATCAAAATCATAAAGTAATTTACTTTCATCCTTCATGCCCGCAACGGGCTCCACGATACTTTTTTTATTATCATCAATCAAAATCATAATATGCGGAATCTCCATAGGCGCATTTCTGCGCACACGGATTCTCGCCGGAATGCGCTCCACCAAAGTTGCTTCCGTCGCCCGCACCAGTGAATGGCTTCCTTTATGATAATCATACTGTTCGAGATCAATGCCGCCTACGATGCCGGCCCGCATCTTACCGGTGCTGTCCGTTCTTTCCACGTAGATCATCGCATTTTTATATTCTTCAAAAATATCCTCTTCGATATATTTTTCCATGAAATAGCGGATATTTACCAATCGTTTTTCCTCTTCCGGTCCATCCAGATAGACCTCCGGCAATATCATTCGCAAAGCAGAAGGATTGTCGCCTACCAGTTCTTCCACTTTTTCCCAATATTCTGGTTCACTGGTAAACTGATCACAGGCGATCACAGACCACTTGCTCATGTCTATTCCTTTCTTTGGCAGGATGATGTCCACCGGACAGAACCCTCTTTTCATATTGTATATCCTCTCTTTCTTCTCGAATCTTCTGTACAATCCACTATATATCCTCATGCTGTAAACGGAAATCATTTACTCCTGCACAAAATCTCTCCAACTTATCCTGCTGTGTGGCGGATAAAGGATAATCCGGTCATCCTTCTTCAGGTTTTCGATATCCTGCAACAGATACGCCGTCAGCCAACGCATGTCTCCTTTCAGACACCATAGCTGCAAATGAAAATCTGCCGCGATTTCTCTTCCTTTTCTGGTAAATGCATCAAAATCTCCCCGGCCGGTGTCAATCAGCGACAAGGATTCATATCCCTGAAATATCTGTTCATAAATGCTGTCCGCCACTGCCTGGCCATATCGATCCACCGCTTCTTTATATTGTCTGTGGAGGTTCGCCTCCCCCTGAAGCCACCCTTCTGTAAGATAATAACTTCGCTGCTTTTTGTCAAGCTCGTTTCTTCTTTCCGCCGAGCCCAAAAGCAAAGTAATACAGTCATGCGTTTTTGGCATCACTGTCTCATAATCACCGGTTTCCAAATCATCCGCCATATTTCCACAAAGTCCAAAACAAAGCAAAAGCCGATCGATATGCAGGTCGTCCAATCGCCGCATTTCCCCTCGCACCGCCTCCTGGAGACGGTCTCTGGTGTGATGCATTCCGGACGGCACGTAAAAAATCGGAGCAATGTCAATGTCTCGCGGATACTCTGCCACAATCTGCTCTATTTCTCTTTCTATCGTCTGACAGGCAATCAATGCGGTTTTCATTTCTTAGATTCCTATTCCATTTTTCTGGTTTTCTATCTGCTCAGCCAAATCCGTGAGATAGACCCAGCGTTCGGTCTTTTTATCCAGGCGCTCCTGCGTCTCTTCTCTTTTTTGTGTCCACTCATTCAACTTGACGAAATCGGTGGCACATTTCTCAATCTCCGCATCAATCCCTTGCAGTTCTTCTTCAAGCAAAGCAATATCATCGTCAATGGTCTCGTATTCTTTCTGTTCCGCATACGTAAAGCGCAGCTTTTGCGGTCTGGATCTGCGACCGGAACCCTTTTCCCCTGTCTTTATATTTTTATCCTGCCCAACCTGTGTCGAATCTCGCTTTGATTCCTTTTTCTTATGAACCGTGGCGCTGCCTTCCACATGGGTGATGGCCTGATCCGAAAAACCATCCCGCTTCCTCTTCTCCAGGTATTCCGAATATCCGCCTTCATAAATGATAATGCGGCCATCCTCGAAGGAGGCGATGCGGTCCGCGATACGATCCAGAAAATAGCGGTCATGAGATACCACGATCACGATACCCAAAAAGGAATCCAGAAAATCTTCCAGCGCCTGAAGTGTGGCAATGTCCAGATCGTTCGTAGGCTCATCCAATATCAGCACATTCGGTGAACTCATCAACACACGGAGAAGATACAATCTTCTTCTTTCACCGCCAGATATTTTCGATATCGGCGCGTACTGCATGTCCGGACTGAAAAGAAAACGTTCCAGCATCCGAGAAGCCGTAATGTGCCCCGTGGATGTGCGGATGTATTCCGCCTGATCCTTGATATAATCGATCACGCGCTGTCTCTCGTCCATCACTTCACATTCCTGAGCAAAGTATCCGATTTTAATCGTCTCACCCCAGTCGATTGTGCCGCTATCTGGCTCTTCCAGCCCAGCCAGGATGCGCATCAACGTGGATTTCCCACAGCCATTCGTCCCGACAAACCCGATCCGCTCGTAGCGTTGAAAAATATAGGAAAAATCAGAAACCAGCGTCTTTCCACCGTATCCCTTGGCAATCCGCTGCAGCTCAATCGTCTTCTTGCCAAGCCGTGCGCCGACCGCTTCCATCTCCACCTGCTTCGCGCTTTGAGGAGACTCCATATTTTTCAAACGCTCATAGCGTTCCAGACGGGCTTTCTGCTTCGTACTTCTGGCTCTGGCGCCACGCATCACCCACTGCAGCTCGACACGCAAAATACTCTGCCGTTTCTGCTCGGCCGCTCTTTCCATGTCCTCACGCTGCATCTTCTGTTCCAGATACCCGGAATAATTGGTCTCATACTGGTACACCTGTCCCCGATCAATCTCCCAAAGGCGATTGGTAACCCGGTCAAGGAAATACCGATCATGGGTTACCATCAGCAAAATCTCTTTATAGCGGGTCAGATATCCTTCCAGCCATTCCGTCATACGATTATCCAGGTGGTTTGTCGGCTCATCCAATATCAGGATGTCCGGTTTTTGCAGCAGCACTTTACAAAGAGCCACTCTCTTCCTCTGACCGCCGGAAAGCTGCCCCATCTCGCAGGAAACATCGTAGATCTCCAGAACATCCAGCATGGACTTTGCCTCACTCTCAAAAGCATAATCCTCCGCAGCATCCCCACACACATAGGAAAGCGCGCTCTCCTCTTCCGCAAATACCGGTGTCTGTGGAAGCCAGCCAACGGTCAATCCTCTGGATAACACGATATCTCCGCTGTCTGTCTCCTCGTCCCCGGCAATCAGGCGCAGCAAGGTTGATTTTCCCGTACCATTTATACCTATGATTCCTATTTTATCCCCATAATCCACGCTGCAGGATAAATCATCAAGCACCATCCTATCACCGTACAATTTGGAAATATGTTCTATATTAATCACACTCATCGCCGTATCACACTTATCCTGATTCTAATTCCTTAATTCATCGATGAAAATACAGAAAAACGCAACATTTCAACATGTCTTATAATGATACATCAATGGCATGTTCAAAAACAAGCCCCGTCACGCTTCCTGCAAAGCCAGAATTATTGTACTTTATCCCTTACATTTCGTCAACTACAAAACTACCTTGGAATGCTGATATTTTCGCGTTTTATGCCTGCGTTATTTTTTCAATACCCTCATGCATCCATCTATTATTAACAAAAATATTGAAATAATACGACTACCTGCAAAAGACATGAAAAAGCCGGGAGTCTCTTAACCAAAGTCTCCCGGCTGATATAGTTAACAACTTTATGTCGTTTACTACGCTCCGATCGCTGGCTGCGTAAGCAGTCATTCCCTGTGCAATCGTGTGCATAATATTAATAGGGAACGACAAATTATTTTTGTCGTTCCCTATTAATATGCGGATAACAGGACTTGAACCTGCACGGGAATTCCCACCAGAACCTAAATCTGGCGCGTCTGCCAATTCCGCCATATCCGCCCATATTCAGATATAATCGGGGTGACAGGATTCGAACCTGCGGCCTCTTGATCCCAAATCAAGCACTCTAGCCAAGCTGAGCCACACCCCGGTGCAATAAAAATATATAATCAATGATATACTGTGAATAACCGCTCTCGGCAGTTAGCATAACATAAAGAGGAATCGCTGCGCAAGCAACGATTCCTGATGAGACATCGGGGATTCGAACCCCGGACAACTTGATTAAAAGTCAAGTGCTCTACCAACTGAGCTAATATCCCATATGGACAACACTATAATATAAAAGCATAACAGAATGTCCAACTATACGTCCATGCAAGCATAATCGATCGCCGGCCATTCCACAGTGCTTTTACAATAAAAAAAGGAGAGTAGCTTTTACTTTACTCTCACTGACGGACACAGAGACTCGAACCTCCGGTCCAACTGGACTAGCTGGATTCGAACCAGCGAATGCAGGAGTCAAAGTCCTGTGCCTTACCGCTTGGCGATAGCCCATCAAGGTGGGTAGAGGGACTCGAACCCTCGGCCTCCAGAGCCACAATCTGGCGCGCTAACCAACTGCGCCACACCCACCATAGTCAGGACAGCCTGACAAACGTGCCCGAAGGGATTCGAACCCCCGACCCACGGCTTAGAAGGCCGTTGCTCTATCCAGCTGAGCTACGGACACGTACTTATGGATATGATATATATCATATAAAATTGTTCTTCTGCTCATAGCAGAAGCGGGTGATGGGAATCAAACCCACGTGTCCAGCTTGGAAGGCTGGTGTTCTACCATTGAACTACACCCGCAGAATCTCGGGGTGACAGGATTCGAACCTGCGGCCTCTTGATCCCAAATCAAGCACTCTAGCCAAGCTGAGCCACACCCCGACGTAATCTCTTACGCTGGCGCACAATCACACGAACATCCTGTCTGTTTTTTGCGCTAACAGATAGAATTATATAACAGCCAAAAACAAATGTCAACAACTATTTCATCTTTTTTCTATTGTTTCAATTATATGTATTTTTTATACAATTCATACAAGTCTGACGGGAGCAACGATACATTCGCAGTAAAATCATTATGTGGATATGTATCTTTTGCAAAACATTTCTTTACCGGAATAAGCTGTCCATTCTAATTATTAAAAGATTTAAAAAGGGATATGATGTCTCCACCATATCCGCGTCTGTCAGATCGTCTTATTCCTCTGCAGCTTCTTCAGCAGCTTCTTCCGATTCTTCCTTCTCCTCTTCCTCTTCTTCGTCATCATCATCAAAGAAGTCTTCTTCGTCAAAGTCGTCAAAATCTTCGTCTACATCATCAATATAGTCCGGGGATAAATATTTATATACCAACGCTGCAATGGCTGCGACAGCGGCGATGGCACCGATAATGGTCAGCACCCATAATACTTTCTTGGATTCATCCTCTTTCTCTTTCTGATTAGTGATAAGATTAGATAACTTGACAGCCTCGATGAACTCATCAATATTTTTCATTATTGTGTTCCTCCTTAAAGTTTTTTCTTATTATAACACGTCCATGCATTCTTTACCAACAAATTTTATGGCAAGATGCAAAAACTTTTTAAACTTGTTTTCACAGTACTTTTTTTAATTTGGCAAAGGATGCGAACATCCTCTTGCGGCCAACTTTATCGAAATCTACAGCAACCTCAAAATCCTTGCCTCCTCGGACAATCTCAAGGACAACGCCTTCTCCAAACTTAATATGTCTCACTCGATCCCCGACGTCATAATCCAGGGTGCTGAGTGGTTTTACCCTGTACTCATCCAAATGATATGGCTTTTTCCTGGCAACCTCTCCCCTAGTCTGTATTTTTTCCCTGGTCTCCACAGGTAAAGGATGAGCAAGGGAAACATCCGTACATTCCTCAGGAATCTCACGAACGAACCGAGATACCGCGTTAAACTGCGCCTGACCCCGCTGCATCCTCCTTCTGGCCGCGCTCAGATACAGCCGCTCTTTTGCTCTGGTGATGCCTACATAGCAGAGACGCCGCTCTTCCTCGATCTCCGTTTCATCCCCGAATGTCGTCGCTCCGTAACCCGGAAAGACATTTTCCTCCATTCCTCCGAGAAATACGTTGGAAAACTCCAGACCCTTTGCATTATGAAGAGTCATCAGCAGAACCTTATTCGAATCGGTATCCACATTATCAATCCCGGCATTGAGGGTATACATATCTTTTTCCATCAGAAAATCAGTCAATGTCGGTTTTTCATTCTGTTCCTCGTAATAGGCTATATCGCTGAACAGCTCATCGATATCTTCCAGGCGGCTGCGGGATTCATCGGTGTTCTCCAGCTCGAGATCTCTTTTGTACTCTGTTTCTTCTATTATAAAGTTCATTAACTCAGAAATATCATGCTCCAGAGCATACTCACGGAAATTGCGAATGGTGTCGCCAAACTTTTTGATCTTGGATGCAGCCCTTCCAATATCCGGAATCTTATCCACGCGGAAAACAGCTTCCAGAAAGCTTATCTGATTCAGTATCGCATAGGTCTGAATCCGATCCACCGAAACCTGACCGATTCCTCTCTTCGGCACATTGATGATCCGCTTTACCGCCAGATCGTCACTACCGTTATCCACAACTTTCAGATAAGCCATCAGGTCTTTGATCTCCTTACGGTCATAAAAGCTGACACCCCGAACAATCGTATAGGGAATCGCCCTTTGCTTTAATTTTTCCTCGAAAAGACGAGATTGGGCATTGGTGCGGTAAAGGATCGCCATATCTTCATAAGCGACGCCCCGCATCGCCAGAAAACTAATATAAGAAGCTACTCCTTCCGCCTCATCATAATCTGAATCATATTGTTTAAAATGTACCAGCTCTCCCTTTGCGTTTTCTGTCCAAAGAGATTTCTCCTTCCTGGTTGCATTGTTGGCAATCACTCCGTTGGCGGCATTCAAAATATTCTGCGTCGAACGGTAATTCTGCTCTAAACGAATCACCTTCGCTTCCGGAAAATATTTCTCAAAATTCAAAATATTATAAATATTGGCGCCGCGGAACTTGTAAATGGATTGATCGTCATCTCCCACGACACAGAGATTACGATATTTGGAGGCCAGCATACGGACCAGAATAAACTGTACCGTGTTGGTATCCTGATATTCGTCCACCAAAATGTAACGAAATCGATTCTGATAGTATTCAAGCACATCAGGATTCGCCTGAAAGAGCTGTACGGTCTTCATGAGGAGATCGTCGAAATCCAGCGCGTCATTTTCCTTCAGTCGCTTCTGATACTCTTCATAAATCTTGCTGATCTCGGTACGCCTAAAATCACCTTCACTTTCATTTCGATAATCCAGTGGCGTCTTACATTCATTTTTTGCTCTGGAAATCTCGGACAATACCGTCTTCTCCGTAAAATAATCTTTATTGATTTTCATGGATTTCAAAATCTCCTTCATCAGAGATTTCTGATCACTGGTATCATAAATCGTGAAATTCCGGTTATATCCAAGCAAATCAATATTTCTTCGAAGTATCCTGCTGCAGGTCGCATGAAATGTGCTGATCCACAGGTCCTCCGAACCCGGACCAACCAGGGAACAGGTGCGTTCCTTCATCTCCTGTGCCGCCTTATTGGTAAAGGTAATGGCAAGGATATTCCACGGATTCACCCCCATCTCCTCAATCATGTAAACTATTCGATGGGTCAGGGAACGGGTCTTCCCCGTCCCTGCTCCCGCAAGCATCAACAGAGGGCCTTCCGTACAGAAAACCGCCTCTCTCTGCTCTTTGTTTAAAGAATCATAAATGCTCATATAAGCCCTTTCTAACAGAAAAAACTCCCTTTTCCACTAAAATATATCGTTTCCACGCCTGGCAGGTTGTGAAACGTTACGCTAATTTTGTCAAATTACAAGCATAGCAGTTAGAATCACTTCCACTTCAATCGGAGCACGAAAACGTTACACTAATTTTGTCGGCATTGAAACGTTACACCAGTTTCTGTCCGCAATTTGAACAGAAATTCGCCCCATTCGTTTTTTGTCCGCAGTTCGGGCAAAAATTCGGAACGGCTCGCGCCCCTTCCGCCTGCCTGTCATCCTCTCTACTCTGATTGGCAACAGGAATCTGGGATGCATTGCTCTGTCCGGGACAAGAACCATTTGCCGTCGGAGCACTATTCTGCGTTCCATATCCTTGTCTGGAGTAAGAATCGCTTGCCGTCGGTGCGCCATTCTGCGTCCCATATCCCTGTCCGGAGTAAGACGCATTCATCGCCGGTGGCTTCATCTGGTTCCTCAGCTGCTGCGCCATCGCCATCCCCATCTGCATGGAAGCCATGTCAGCAGCGATGTGACCACCCTGGGTATTCCCGTTCGTCATCGAATCCAGCACGGCCATCTGCTGATAGCGATTCATATCACCGACCATACTCTGGCTGGCTACCTTGGTGATCATCTTCTGAATCTCTTCCGGATAGCTGACAGTATTAATCTGAAAGCCGGTCATGGCAAGGCCGATATCGCGAAGTTCTTTATCCAGATCTGCCATGATGCCTGCGGATATCTCCCGGGCATTGGCCTGGATATTAAACATATCCTTCCCTTCCCGGACGATCCACTGCAAAAGCAGCTGATCTAGCACTGAGAGAACTCTCTCCCGCACTTCCTCCGTCGTGAACTGCTTCTTCACGCCGGCGATTCTGTTGATCAATATCTCATAATCTCCCACTTTAAACTGAAACGTCCCGTTAGCGCGGATGGGCATACCGCCCGGCAGCGAAGGATTCGGTAAATTAATCGCCTGTTTCGTCCCCCACTTCATCACGAACTCCTTCGTGTTGACAAAAAGAACTTCGGCGCGTAACCCACTGTTAAATCCAAATCGAAACCCTTTTAAAGAAGAAAGAAACGGGATGATATCGGATTCGATATCATAATTTCCCTCCTCCTTAAATATACCTTCCGTCCTGCCATTATACATAAATATCGCATCCTGTCCCGGACGGATAATCAGGCGGGATCCCCTTTTTATCTCATCATTATTCCATTTATAAAAAATGACGTCATCTCTCGTTTCCTGCCACTCCACTACGTTGGCAAGCTGCCCCTTAAAAAGTCCCATAAAATCACCCCTTTCATTCGATTCGTGTGCTGATATCAATGATGCCGTACACCAGACAATCATTATACAACAACAGACGTAGATTGTCACTATCTTTCAACATCGTAAAATACTGTAAAATATCAATAATAATCTATCTGAAAAAAATAATTTCCCCTTGTCATCTGGTTATAAAAACCATATAATGATACAAAGATAAACAGGAATCCGATACTCAGCTTTCGATTTCTGTCTTCGAGACCCGCATCAACACCACTATGACATCATGCTATCGGAATTCAAAGATATTTGGCTCCAATGGTATCCATGATCTATCAGAACACAGGAGGCGATTTTTTGAACAAAGATACCAACGAATGGCTGCACGATATATTAAAGGATGTCCAGATTCCCTCGGAAGATATTCCGAATATCGATCTGTATATGGATCAGGTCACAACATTTATGGATACCCGTCTGGCAGAAACCAGAAGATATCCGGAAGATAAGATTCTGACAAAAACCATGATCAATAACTACGCGAAGAATCATCTGCTTCCCCCTTCGGAAAAGAAAAAGTATTCCAAAGAACATATCCTTCTTCTCATCATCATATACCGGTTAAAAAATATGCTTTCCATCACGGACATCCAGAACCTGCTTGAACCATTGACAGAAAAATATTTTCCCGAAAATGATTCCAAAGACTTATCTATGAAGGAAATATATGACAAGCTTTTACAGGAAACAACAAAAAGACATCCCGACATCGAAGAACAGGTGCTGAAAGACTGGTCGGATTCCAGAGATTCCTTTTCTGATCACATTCTCTCTCAGGAGGATTCCGATTATCTGGACGACTTAGTCTTTATCTATAAATTATGCTATGACATTTACATCCGGAAGCAGACGATTGAGAAAATAATCGATTACCGTCGGCAACAGCAGGCTTCTGCTGATCAGGACCAGTCAGCTTCTGTCACAGCCTCTGATAAAAAGTCCGCCGACAAAAGGAAAGGGAAAGCCGCAAAAAAACCCCCCACATCCTTATTGTAATCCTTTTGATTCTTCCTGTTCTGCCTGTTTTTTCTCTTCTTTTTGCCGTAAGCGTTCTATCACCAGCTCGTAGCCGTCCGCACCATAGTTTAAGCAACGGTTTACGCGGCTGATGGTAGCCGTCGACGCTCCGGTTCTTTCCGCCACTTCATTGTATGTACAACGACCTAGCAGCATATTCGCCACCTCAAAACGTTGTCCCAGGGAAAGCAGTTCACTGACCGTACACAAATCCTCAAAAAAAGCATAACACTCCTCTACCGTTTCCAGACAAGTGATTCCTTCAAACAGCTTCTCAACCTCGGGCGTATGTATATTCTTTCCCATAATATATCCTCTCTCCTTTTCCGGCTATAGATGATTGAAAACTGTAGCCACAACATTCCGATTCTCATTCTGCCACATTATCAAAGCTGATGGCACAATCGATTGATGGCGTTTATCGTTTGCATGGTATTATTCAAACTGCTTCTTCTTGTTAATATAATCCTTAAACACATCCACAGAACGATTTACAATCAGTTCTTCCGGAAAGTTCAGTTCTTCAATCAATTTCTCAGAAAAGTCGCGGCGCGCCACATCAGCAAACACATGGGCGTCACTGTTCATAACGACCGGCTGCTTATATTCTCTGCAAAGTTCCAGCATGGTAATCAGATTCCCACGGGTATGTTTTCGCGAACCCCGGGGATTCAGGGAATTATTATTCACCTCAAGCAACGTACCGGTCTCCTTCGCCGCCTCCACGATGGGTTTATAATCTAGCGGATACAAGCCGTCATCAGGATGACCGATGATATCGATCATCGGATTATGAATCGCAGCAAGTACAGCACGGGTATTTTCTTCCTTCGTTCCCGGACGGATACAGACACCGTGAAGGCTGGCAATCTTCAGATCAAGCTGTCGCATCGAAGGCAGATCAAGATCCACGTGGCCATCATAATCCAGGATATTCAGTTCCACGCCCAACATAACCTCAATTCCACACAGCGTTCGCGGCACTACCTTTAAATTATGGAAATAAAGATTACCGCAACTGCCCGGCATCATGGGCGCATGTTCCGTAATCCCAAGAAGCTTCAGCCCCTTATCAAAACCTGCCTTTGCCATTTCCATCATACTGTTATAAGCATGCCCACTGGCAATCGTGTGGGTATGTACATCAAGTAAATATTCCATAACGACTCCTTAATTAAAATCTATCTTTAGCATTTATTTAGTATAACATAAAAATATATGATTTAAAAGATGAAGAAATTATTACGGAAAGAAAGACTGTAAGATTGTGTTATAGTTCATGAGCTATAGCCAAAAAAGCGACACTTCAGATTAGGGTCCGTATCATCTTTTTTGATACGGACCTTTTTGCTGTTTCCCGCGTTATGGCGCGAATTTCCTTATGCTTACCTGTTTATAATTCCTGGTAAGTCTGTGATAAAGTCTCACAGGATAAATGGAGTCTGTTTTTTTCCTCCGGTCCCAGGGTGCATTCGATGATGCGCGCGATGCCCAGCCGATTCACTACACACGGAACGCCGATAAAGATATCTTTCTCTCCGTATTCTCCCTGTAGCATGGCTGAAACGGTGAGAACGCTGTGCTCATTTCCGAAAATCGCTTTCGTGATTCTGGCCATCGCCATACCAATTCCGTAGTAGGTCGCCTTTTTGGCCTCGATAATCTTGTAGGCGGCCATGCGCACTTCCTCCTCCACTTCGAGGAGTTCCTGAAAGTGACAGCCTTCCGTCTCACTACAAAGCTCGAAAATCGGTTTGGTCGCCATCATCGCCTGGCTCCAGGGCACGAACTCGCTGTCTCCATGTTCTCCCATCACATAGGCGTGCATGTTTCTCGGATCAATCATAAATTTTTCTCCGAGCAGATAACGAAGCCTCGCCGTATCCAGGGCAGTGCCGGTACCAATCACTTTTCCGGGCGGAAACCCGCTGATTTCATAGACGATTCTGGCCATGAGATCTACTGGATTGGTGGCGACCAGGAAAATACCATGAAATCCGCTTTCCAATACTGACTCCAGGATGGTGTGAAACACCTTTCGGTTCTCCCGAAGCAGATCCAGGCGGCTTTGTCCTTCTTTCTGGGGTAATCCGGCGGTCAGCACCACCATATCGGCATCATGGCAATCTGTATATTCTCCTGCGTATATCTCCATATTTCCACCGCTAAAAGGTACGCCATGGTTTAAATCCATAGCTTCGCCCTCTGCCTTTTTCTGATTGATATCTATGAGGACCAGTTCATCGCAAAGATTCTGATTCAACAAAGCATAAGCGTAGCTCGTGCCAACCATTCCGGTTCCCACCAGCACAATCTTTCTTCGATCATTGCCCTTCATATCTGTTCTCCTTTACAAATACTATCTCATCTTTTATTTCGTTCTTAAATATTTTCCAGAATAATCTGAATCAGCTCCTCCGCATTTTTCTTCCCGTAAAATGTTTTATCGCCGTTGATCAGAAGAAAGGGAACACTGAATATCTGATGCTTTTCTTTGTAATCTGGAAACTGCGCGATATTAATCAAATGCGTCTCCACCATAGGCGTGATCGCGGCGATCGCCATGGCACTAGCGGCCAAAACGGGGCATTTTGTGCAGCCTAACGTAACGCCGACTTCCAGACGGACCGGTGTTTTTACGCCTTGTACCTGTTCCTGTACTTCCACGCTCAACGGTTTTCCGGGTCCCGCTGCCTGATAGAGAGCCGACAGGAAGCTGGAAAATTCGTGACCGCCCGGCGTCCCGTGGAAATACATGCCCTGCCGTTTCCCGTCCTCGGAGGAAATGCTGATGGATGGAAATATTTTCCCTTGTTGCGCAGCCACATTTTCATAGTAGAAGCGGGCCTTCGGCATCACACTTTCCAAGTCTTTCATAAAAGCCCGGACATTTTTTGAAACATCGGAGTCATCCAACGAGACTTTACAATGAGGGTTCGTTGCGAAATGGCGTTCCATCTCCCTGATTTCGAAATATACCTCTTTAAACGGGGAATCCGGTCGCAGTACTCCATCCACCCAATCTTCTTTCTGATTCTGAAACTGCTCTTTACGTTCACTCCTATCGTTTTTTGTATCTCCCTGCGTCTGGAACTGCTCTTCCAGTTCATTCTCATTGTCCTTTATCCCAGAAGCAACAGAATGCGGAGAAATCGCAACGGACATCTGTTCCAAAGGATAATCCGCCACAATGGTCTCCGCGGCAGCAGCGCCGTCAGCAACAGCTGTCACGACCTGGCGCAGCCGTTTCTGACATACATCCCCGGCGCCATAGACGCCTTCCACGTTCGTACGTTTTCCTTCGTCGGTGACGAGATACCCCTGGCTGTCGCATACAAGCTGCTTTTTTACAATCTCTGTCTGGGGAAGATAACCGGCAAATATAAAGATTCCGATTGTATCTTCACTTTCAAAAGACCACTCCTTGTCATCGGCTGAATTTTTCAATACGATTTTTTTTACCGTGGTATCTCCCTCTACCCGCACGATTTCCGTATTGAATTCAATCTGAATGTCTGGATGTGCCTTTACCTTATCAGCGATGCTCTTGGCACAGGTAAATTCCGGTTCCCGGACAATCATGGTCACCGGTCTGGAATATCTGGTCAGGAACATGGCCTCTTCAGCAGCGGCATAGCCGCCGCCCACGACAAAAATCGGTTTATCCTTAAATAGTTCACCGTCACAGGTCGCACAGTAAGCAATCCCTCTCCCCGCAAACCTGCCTTCTCCAGGAAAATCCAGTTTCCGCGGTACCGATCCGGCCGCATAAATGACCACCGGGGCTTCGTAATGTCCTTTTTCTGTCTGAACAATCTTATCTGTATTTTTTAATGAGACGCTGAGAACAGTTTCCCGCCGAATATCTGCCCCAAAATTCACCGCCTGGCGCCGCATGGTTTCCATCAAAGCCTCGCCGTCGGTCTGCTCTATGCCAGGATAATTAACGACCTCCTCCGAGATTCGAATCTGTCCACCCTCCTCTTCCTTCTCAAAAAGAAGCACCTCATATCCAGCCCGGCACAGATAAATAGCCGCTGTCAGCCCGGCGGGACCGCCGCCGATAATGATCGTCTGATGTTTCTCTGTCATTACAATATCCCCACTAAATCAATACCTGGTTTCAAGGTTTCTTCTCCCGGTCTCCATTTTGCCGGACATACATCTTCTCCGTGCTGTGCTACAAATTGCAGTGCCTGCACCCGACGGATAATCTCTTCTGCATTTCTTCCCACATTCCCGTCAATCACCTCATAGGCTTTAATCGTACATTCGGGATCTACGATAAAGGTTCCTCGTTCTGCCATGCCATCACTCTCGATCATGATATCCAAATCTCTCACCAGATGCCCGGTGGGATCGGCCACCAGAGGATAGCAAAGCTTTCCGATTCGTTCAGAATGATCATGCCAGGCCTTATGCACAAAATGAGAGTCACAAGACACGCCATAAACTTCACATCCGGTATTCCGAAACTCCTCATAATGGTCCTGCAAGTCTTCCAGCTCCGTCGGGCAGACAAAAGTGAAGTCTGCCGGATAGAAAAACAGCACAGACCAGTGTCCTTTCAAGTCCTCTTTCTTTAAAGTTTTAAACTCGCCTTTCACAAATGTCTGCAATTCAAATTCGCACACGCTTTTTCCAATATAAGACATAAAAAATACCTCCTTACGGAGGTAGTATTTGTGCTTTATGGAAAACTATGCACATCTTTCTGTGCGAATTCTCTCGTTTAATTTATTTGTCAGGGTTATTTCAATTCGCCTCATAAGGACGAACCCGCAGGACCAGGCCATTATCATCGCAAACCTTCTGACAGGCAGCCACTTCCTCTTCTCCAATAACGTCCACAACTGTCATCACGACATGCGGTACATAATTCTGGCAATCTTTCGCATAATCGATCATCGCCTGATAAGATTGGAGGCCAAAACGGTTGCGCGTCACATCAAGATATTTCTGGACATCCGAAGAATTCAGGCTGACAGAAACGGTATCCATCACTCCTTCAAACAGATGCGCTGTCGGTTTTCCAAACACCAGATCGGTGAGGCCATTGGTGTTGATGCGTATCGGGATGTCCGGATGAATGCTCTTTAACCAGCGCCCAATCTCAATCACATCATCAAGGCGCATAGTTGGCTCGCCAAATCCACAGAAAATAAGCTCCTTCACTTTCGACCAGTCATATTTTTCATATTCCGCCTTTACTTCCTCCACCGTCGGCTCCTCTTTCAGCCACAGACTGTTATGTTCATTAAACTCTTTCAGGCTCCGTAAGCAAAAAGTACAGGAACAAGAACAACGATTCGTCAGATTCATATATATCTTGTTCGGGAAACCATTCTCTCCCAAATCAGATAAATCCGGTTTAAAATCTTCCAGATTATAATAAACACCATCGCGTACTGTATATAATATCATTCTCATCTTCCTTTCAAATATTATGCCGTCGGCTAGTATGCTGTATCATTGATATTCATTTTATTGTTATCTACAGCTCATCCAGGTATTCTTCAAAGCAAATGCCGTAATTCCAGGGAAGCTCCTGTTTCGCCGTATAAGCAATCGCCTTATCTAAAAACCGAATCGCCCGTCGAACTGCTGTCTCAAAGTCATCACCCTGAATTAATGCCCCGGTCACGACGGAAGAAAAGACATCTCCGGTACCGGAGCGATCACCGCCTATCTTTCTCATGGCAATCAGTTTCGCATTCTTATTTTTCTCATAAACATAATTAAAAATCTGTGCTCCCTGCTGTAATCCGGTAATCACCACCCGGTCCGGCCCCATCTCGCTTAAGCCATCCGCAATATCATACAGTGCATCCTGAGAGATATCCGCGCTGTGATAATCCAGATCCAGCAGACGACAAGCCTCCGTCAGATTCGGCGTGAGCACGTCCGCGCGGGGCAATAACCGCTTCATCTCGTGACACAGCTCATCCGTATAAGAGGAATACAGCTTCCCATAATCCCCCATCACCGGATCGACCACCACCAATGTTTCCTCTTTCTTAAAACGCTCAAAAAAATCAACCACGATATCAATCTGTTCTTTGGAGCCGATGAAACCGGAAGCTATCCCATCAAAAGATATCCCTGTCCGCTCCCAATTATCTACATATGTCTTTAGATATGGCGTAAAATCATGCAAAAAGTAATCCGGAAAACCGGTGTGTACTGATAAAATCGCCGTCGGCACCACGCAGCACTGTATTTTCATAGCCGAGATGATCGGCTGAGCTACGGCAGCAGAACACCGTCCGAACCCGGTCACATCATTGATGACCGCCACTCTTTTTTGTCTTGTCATACGAATCACCTATCTCGTCGCTATAAAAGCAACCTTCTTATAAATCAGATTTTATCATAACACAAACTGACCCTACCCAAAATAACCAATTTAAGTTCTTTTTTCAGGTCAGCCGATAAAAATGCGGTTCTATCTCCCCATCATCCTTTAATTCTACTACCAAAAAACTCGGAACCGGCGGATCCTGTCTGGGCAAAGCGACACTACCCGGATTTAAAATCGTCACGCCCTCTTCCTCATAAACATGATAGGCCGGGCAATGGGTATGTCCATAGAACACGATATCCGCACCCATTTCCAATGCCCGATCTAGCAGCTCATCCTCACTCCAATTGACGCCATATTGATTTCCATGCGTCACAAAACAAACATGACCTGCCAATTCAAAGATATCCTCACTGTCCGCGGCAAAATCGTAATCACAATTCCCTTCTGCCATATACACAGGACAGCCTGCCATGCTGCGAAGCATGTCCGGCGTAAATTCCGAATCTCCACAATGGACCATCACATCCATTTTCCCTTTCATATAATCAATCACCATCTCCAGATTGGACATGTTTCCATGATTATCACTGACTACTAAAATCGTTTTCCCCATGATCCTTCTCCTTTTCCCCCTCAATATAAATCTATAGACAGATATTTCCCTTCATTACTATTCGCAGCGAATCTGACACTTGCTGTCAGGTTACACTCCAATTACTTTAGAGTACCAGATTTTGCCCCCTGCGTCGTTAGTCGCACTTAAAATGGGGCAAAATCATTACTGTTCACGGTACGTGAACGGTAATGATTTTCGACTAACTTTGTTATTATACTTGATTTCCTGCGAAAAAGAAACTATTATTATTGAGAACTGGCAATCAATCTGAAACCGGACGCTGTTCGAACGCAACCGAGAGCGATACTATAATAATAATCACACCATTGGAGGATATTATGGCACAGATTACAGACCCCATTGCTGTCTTCGATTCCGGCATGGGCGGCATTAGTGTACTAAAAGAAATGACCCGAATGATGCCAAAAGAAGATTTCATCTATTTTGGCGACTCTCTGCATGCGCCTTATGGAACAAAAACCACAGAAGAAGTCCGTCAATTGACAATCGGACATATAGCAGATTTTATCGAAAATAAACATGCGAAAGCCATTGCCGTAGCCTGCAATACAGCAACCAGCGCGGCAGTACGGATTTTACGGGAAATGTATCCAGACGTCCCTCTTGTAGGAGTGGAACCAGCCATCAAGCCTGCCGTCCTCGACTGCAAGCATCCCCGGGTACTGGTCATGGCAACGCCTGTCACATTAAAAGAAGAGAAATTCCACAATCTGGAAGCCATCTATGATGCACAGGCGGACATCATCCCCGTCCCTTGCCCCGGTCTGATGGAGTTCATCGAACAGGGCATCCTGGAAGGTGAAGAACTGGATTCCTATTTAAAGGATAAATTATCTCCCTATCTTCATACTAATATCACCGGTATCGTCCTTGGCTGTACTCATTATCCTTTCGTAAAAAAGGATATTCAGGCCATCGTCGGCCCTTCCGTCAAAATCTTTGACGGAAGCTTTGGTACCGCAAAAGAACTTCGTCGCCGGGTCACGGAAGCCGGCCTTTTGCGCTCTGACGAACACGCCGGTACCGTAGCCTTTCTAAACAGCTCGGATGATCCGGATAAGATCAGGCTGTCTGAATATCTGTACTCCATATAAAGATATCATTGATTGACAAAAAAGGGCAACCTTACTGAAGACACCATCACTGTTCTTGATATATGCAGTCAGTGACGAGTGCCCTTTCTGTAAGGTTGTCCCGTTGTTTGTTCTTTCATGTCTTAATAATGATATATGATGAACTACCCATTGTCTAAAGCCAATGGGCTTGCAATCAACTTATTTCAAGTTATTTCAGGTATTTTGTCCATGACTAATACACGATAATATCATAAGACTTTTCAAAAATCCCGCCCGACTCCAGCACATTGATGCCCGGTTTCTCAGAAATATCCTGATCAAATCCACAATTGTCCGTCCGGCCACACCAGGGTTCCAGGCATACATACGGTGCTCCCGGCTTAGACCAGATGCCGAAATTCGGAAAATCTCTGCTCTCTACCGCTACATAAGGGGAGCCATCCGGCAATGCCAGCCCGGCCCACGATATCTGACCGCCGTCGAACACCAGCGCGTCCTTGTCAAACATATCCTTCCGCAGGCGGAAAGTATGATTATGTAAAGCCATCGGCCATTCTTTCTCAACAATTGCCGTTCCACTGTTGGTGTCAAGGAGCACATAGGAAAGCTTCTCTACATTTTCTTCAAAGCAGAGGAAATAGTCATCGAAGCGCGTGTTCGGCAGCACCTGTACGTTAAAGGCAGGATGCCCACCGATGGTAAAATACATCATGTTTTCCCCTGGGTTCGTCACCTTCCACTGTACCGTGAGTCGGTTCTCCGCCAGTTTCTGGGTTACTTCCAGCTGAAAATCAAATGGATAGATTTTCTTGGTCTCCTCATCCGCTGTCAGACGGTGTGTCACCTGGAATTCCTTTTCTTCCACCCGCTTAAATTCCTTGTCTCTGGCAAATCCGTGTTGTCCGGTCGGGTATTTATTTCCCTGATAAGAATATGCCCCGCCATAATGTTTCCCTACATTCGGGAAAAGAATCGGCGCATGGCGATTCCAGAAAGACGGGTCTGCCTGCCAGATAATCTCTCTCTGATTCTCCTTGTCAAAAATGCTTATGAGTTCTGCGCCATGGTCTGCAATCGTCACAGACATCTTTTCATTTTCCATCGTGTAATTTCCCATGGTAATCCTCCCCAAATATCTCTGTACATTCTTTGTCCATTACTAACACAAATAGCTTAACACAGGACAGACAAGGATTCAAGTTGATATCCTCGTAAAATTGAATGACCCATACGCCATAACAAGCCCCAAAATTCAGGTACTGTTCACAACAATATATGAACAATACCTGATTTTGTGCCCTCTTAAGCACATCTATCCTTTCGCCTTATTTTCCCGAAAACTCCGTAGTGACCAAGTCCTCATAAGGCACCCGTTCCGAAAGTTCGCCGGCTTCTTCCAGGATATCTTCTAACAATGTAAAACTGTCTTCTTCAAAGCAGGTATTCGTTTTATAGCTATCCTGATTGGCATAGCGCTCCACGATTTTTTCAATGGTCTCCACATCGGTATCGGTAAATTGTGGGGCAATGACCTTCGCCACCTCGGCAGCCGTATGTTCTTCTACATATTTCTGTCCTTTTTCGATGGCATTGGTGAAGGCCTGCAGCAATGCCCTGTTTTCTTCCAGAAAACTTTTCTTTACACTGTATGCCGTGTAGGGAACATATCCACTCTCCATCCCTACCGAAGCAACTACATAACCTTCTCCCTGTTCTTCAATCAGGGTTGCCGACGGTTCGAATTCTACGGTATAATCGCCGGTTCCGCCGATAAATGCCCCGGATGTGTTATTAAAATCAATGTTTTGCACCAGCGTAAGGTCCGTCTCCGAGTCAATGTTATGTTTCTTTAACACATATTCCAGCACCATCTCCGGCATTCCACCTGCTCGGCCACCAATCACTTCTTTCCCGATCAGGTCTTCCCACTCAAAATCCGTGTCTTCCGTACGGCTTACCACAAAGTTCCCCGCCCGCTGGGTCAGCTGCGCGAAGTTCACGAAGTAATCTTCATTTCCTTCGATATACTGGTAGATGGTCGCCTCCGGCCCCATAAAGGCGATATCGGCATCGCCACTGATCACGGCCGTCGCCGTCTTATCCGCCCCGAATCCGGTATCAACCTGAAGGTCGATTCCTTCCCCTTTAAAATACCCTAATTCCATAGCTACATATTGCGGCGCATAGAAAATGGAATGGGCGACTTCATTCAGACGGACCTCGGTTAAATCAGATTTTTTTCCTCCACAGCCGACGAGTCCCACAGTCACCAGTAAAAACAACACAATGCCAGGCGCAGCATAAGCTGTGATTCGCCTGGCATTTTTTCTGACATTTTTGGTATCATTGTGATCCTTCATTTCCACTGCTCCAAAATTTGTTCTAAGTTAGAGTATGTGGAAATGAAGGGATGTGTGAATTTATATCATTTATTATATTTTATTCTTTTCTATACAGATGGCTTACATTTCTGAGCATGAAAGAAATTCGTCAGAGCATCCAGAGATTTCATCCATATATTCAGTTCTTCCGTTGTAAGGCAGGATATAAGCGCCTCCGTCATATCTTCATGAAATTTCCTGTGATGTTCAAAAGCCGCCATCCCCTTATCAAGGAGACGAACATTGACAACCCGCCGGTCATTCTCATTACGGCTTCGCTCAACATATCCTTTTTTTACCAGGCTGTTCATGGACGTCGTCAGAGAGCCAACGGTTATATTCAATTTCTTCGCTATGTCAGTCATCCTGGATTCGGACGTATTTCCGATTGCCTCAATGATGTGCATATCGTTATTGCTGATATCTTTGAACTCATCAGTGATGATGGCTTTTTCTTCCAATTCCAGCAGCTCATGAAATGTGCTCACCAACATTGTATTAATCTTTTCCCTTATTTCATCCATGTATTTGCACCTGCAACTTCTTACGTTCCTTTTTTATACTAAAAACAAGCCTGCATATTTATTTTACATCCTCCGGAAACGGTCATATCTGGCTGCGACCAGGACTTCCTCTGGCAGATTCATTTTTTCTTTCAGGAAAGCACAGATCATATCATCAAGATGCACACAGATATCCAGCATCGTATCCAGTGTATAATTTTCCGGTTCCGGAATAATCGTTTCCACAAAACCAGCCTTATAAAGATCATAAGAGGTCAACCGCATGGCTTTTGCCGCTTTCTGCGCCAGGCTCGCATCCTTCCAGAGGATACTGGCATAACCTTCCGGGGACAGGATGGAATAAATCGCGTTTTCCAACATCCACACTTCATCGGCTACCGCCATGGCCAATGCGCCGCCGCTGCCGCCTTCCCCGATCAAAATCGAAAGAATCGGAGTTTTCAGGTCGGACATCTCATATAAATTCGATGCAATGGCCTCGCCCTGACAGCGTTCTTCCGCGCCGATTCCCGGATAAGCACCCGGCGTATCGACGAAACAGATGATCGGACGATGGAATTTCTCTGCCTGTTTCATCAGGCGCAGGGACTTCCGATAACCTTCGGGCATCGGCATGCCGAAGTTTCTCTTTACATTTTCCTGGGTATTTTTCCCTTTCATCTGCGCGATGACCGTGACAGGCTGGCCGTGGAAGGTCGCGATGCCGCCACAGATGGCCTGGTCGTCGCCATAATATCTGTCTCCATGCATTTCGATGAAATTATCAAAAAGTCCATTGATATAATCCTCGCCCACTGGACGACCTTTGGCACGAGCCAATTCCACTCTCTCCCAGGCGGTCTTATCTTTCGCATGTTCAGTGTTCACCTTATAAGGCGGCTTGTATGCTCCCTGCAGCTTTACTTCCTCACTGATCTCCTCGATGTCTGCTGTGACATCTCCTCGCTGCTCCTGACGATGCAGGTCAAGAAGATAGCATAGCTCCTCTTTCATATAATGACGGTCCACGATGCGATCTACAAAGCCATGTTCCAGAAGGAACTCCGAACGCCGAAATCCTTTGGGCAGCTTCTGGCCAATCGTCTGCTCGATGACACGCGGTCCGGCAAAACCAACCAATGCCTTCGGTTCCGCAAGGATGATATCTCCGAGAGTGGCAAAACTGGCTGTCACGCCACCGGTTGTCGGGTCGGTCAGCACGGAAATATAGAGCAGTCCCGCTTCACTGTGCCGTTTCAGGGCCGCGGATGTTTTGGCCATCTGCATCAGGGAGGTCATGCCTTCCTGCATTCTGGCGCCGCCGGAACAGGTAAAGATGACCACCGGCAGTCTCTCGCTCGTCGCTCTCTCAACGGCTCGGGTAATCTTTTCTCCCACGACAGCACCCATACTGGCTGTAAGGAATCTTCCATCCATAACCATTAATACGACGTCGTTTTCGCCGATTTTGGCCCTGCCGGTCACGACAGCCTCGTCAAGGCCGGCCTTTTCCTGCAGTTCCTTTACCTTATCGGGATATCCTTTCATGCGCAGAGGATTCGTGTTGACCAGACCAGTATCCCATTCCTCAAAGGAACCTTCTTCTGCTACCAGGGCTATTCTCCTGTGGGCTGGCATTCGAAAATAGCCGCCACATTTTGGACAAATATAAAGGTTATTCTTATATTCTTCCGTAAAAAGCCCTTTGCCGCATTTATTACATTTTTTCATGATGCCCTGGGGCGCTTCGGGTTTCTGTTCGCCTTCGACCGGTTCCGTTTCCGGTTCCTTATTAATCGAAGTCTTTTTAAACATCGTTTTTAAATCCATTTACGCTCCTCCTGCATCTCCTTCATCACCTGATCCATGTAGGAAATGGTAATGTCTCCTTCCTGATAATCATCTCGTTCCATGATATCATACAGAAAATCTATATTTGTGGTAACGCCCTCAATGATGACCTCGCCGAGGGCACTGTGCATTTTCGCGATCGCTTCCTTCCGGTTTTTCGCAAACACGATCAGCTTCGCGATCATGGAATCATAATACGGCGATACTGTGCAGCCGCTGTAAATAGCGCTGTCTAGGCGGATTCCCTTCCCTCCTGGCAGATACATATCCGTAATCTTTCCCGGACAAGGGTGGAAATTATGTTTCGGGTCTTCCGCGTTGATACGGCATTCAATGGCGTGTCCTGTCATCTGCACGTCATTTTGCGTGTAGGACAGATGCCTTCCACTCGCAATACGAATCTGCTCTTTGATAAGGTCGACTCCCGTCACCCACTCTGTCACCGGATGTTCTACCTGAATCCGGGTGTTCATTTCCATAAAATAAAAGTTTTCGTTATCCTCCAGTAAGAACTCAATGGTCCCCGCATTGGTATATCCGGCCGCTTTTGCCGCCTTGACAGCTGCCTTTCCCATTTTCTTACGCAGTTTATCATCGATGATAGAAGAAGGAGATTCCTCAATCATTTTCTGATGATTTCTCTGGATAGAACAGTCTCTTTCTCCCAGATGGATCACATTGCCATAGTGATCAGCCAGAATCTGAAACTCGATATGATGTGGATTCTCCACATAATGTTCCAGATACATATGATTATCGCCAAATGCCTGGGAGGACTCCTTTTGCGCGGTCAAAAATTCCTTTTCAAACTCTTCCGCAAAATGTGCTACCCGCATTCCTTTGCCACCGCCACCAAGGACGGCTTTAATGATCACCGGAAAGCCGATCTCTTTGGCAACCGCAAGGGCCTGTTTACTGTCAGTGATAGACTCATCACTTCCCGGAATCACCGGCACGCCAGCCTCCACCATCGTTTTTCTCGCCATCGCTTTATTCCCGAGTTTTGCCATGGTTTTGGAATCCGGACCGATAAACGTGATGTTGCAGGCCTCACAGTGCTCAGCGAAACGACTATTCTCAGATAAAAAGCCATATCCTGGGTGGACAGCGTCCGCTCCGGTAAGAATCGTTGCACTGATAATCTGCTCCATATTCAGATAACTGTCTTTCGCCGTAGCCGGTCCAATGCAGACCGCCTCATCGGCAAGCTGCGCATGAAGTGCGTCCCGATCTGCTTCGGAATACACTGCAACGGTCTCAATTCCCATCTCTCTGCAGGCCCGGATAATGCGGATGGCAATCTCTCCCCGGTTTGCAATTAATATTTTCCGAATCATATTGTCTCCTTTATCCAATCACAAATGTTTAGCCAACCATAAAGGTAAGCTCTGCTTTTACGACAACCTTGCCGTCTACACTGGCAACGGCCTCTCCAACACCCATGGGGCCTTTTACTTTGATAATCTTTGTTTCCAGACGCAGCTTATCGCCCGGCACAACCTTGCCACGGAAACGGCACTTGTTGATGCCTCCAAAATAAGCCGTCTTTCCTTTATTTTCTTCCATGGAAAGAATCGCCACAGCTCCAACCTGCGCCAGCGCTTCTATCGTCAATACGCCCGGCATCACCGGTTCCTGCGGAAAATGTCCCTGGAAAAAGTCTTCCCGATAGGTCACACATTTATAACCGACCGCGCCAACGCCCGGCTCCAACTCCTCGATGTAATCTACCAGAAGAAATGGATGCCTGTGTGGAAGAATCTCCTGTATCTCTTTAATCCCTAATCTCATCTTTTCATCTCCTAATTATCATACATTTCTATTCTTACTCAATGCGAAACAGCGGCTGTCCGTATTCGACCATCTCTTCGTTCTTTACAAGGACTTCTGTCACCACGCCATCGTACTCACACTCGATCTCATTCATCAGCTTCATGGCCTCCACGATAGCGACTGTCTGCCCTTTTGTCACGGTATCACCTACCTTTACAAAGGCCGGCGCATCTTCCGATGGTGCCGCGTAAAATGTACCGACTAACGGAGATGTCACGAGATTACCAGCTTTCTCTGCAGGTGCCGCTGGAGTCTCCTCTGCCGACGCGGATGCTGTCTGAACTGGTGCAGCCGGCTGTTCCTGTACCGGTGCCGGGGCAACCGGTTGCATGGCGACAGGATTTGCAGGACCGCAGCCTGCCGGCGGCATCGGTGGATTATTCATCGGACCCGGACCACCCATCGGCGGCATCATCGGACCTTGTCCTCCCATCGGCGGTGGTCCCATCGGTGGCATCTTCTGTGGTTTTTCACAACTCATGACAATATGAATGTTTCCTTCTGTATATTCGAATTTGGAAAGCTTTGCTTCCGAAACGGCTTGCACTAATTTTAAAATCTCTTCGTATTGCATAAAATCCTCCATTCCGCCGTAACTTATCTGACGGCACAAATCGTGATAAAAATGTATCTTTCTATACAGATTTTCTTATATTTCATTCCTGACCCACTCCTGATTCAGGACAACCTGGGATTGAAAAAAAATCCATTCCTTCCAGACAACTTGGAAATGGAAGGAAACACATCCCCTACTGGTTATATTTTTTCAAAAGAAGGGTCGCATTGTGGCCGCCGAATCCAAGGGAATTGGTGAGCGCCACGTTGACGTCCTGGTGAACCGGCTCGCCAATGACATAATCGAGATCGCATCCTTCACCCGGTTCTGTGGTGCCCACCGTCTGATGGATATAGCCTTCCTCGATGGATTTCACACAGGTGATCACTTCCACGGCACCGGCGGCCCCGAGCAGATGGCCGATCATGGATTTGGTAGAATTCACCTTCAACGAGGAGGCCGCGTCGCCAAATGCTGCATGAACGGCTCTGGTCTCAAACAGATCGTTGTGATGGGTTCCTGTTCCGTGAGCATTGACATAATCCACTTCTTCCGGCTTCACGCCAGCTTCTTCCATGGCCAGCTCCATCGCTTTAGCCGCACCGCTGCCGTCGTCGATCGGCGCTGTGATATGATAGGCATCACAGGTGCTGCCATAGCCGCAAAGCTCCGCATATATCTTCGCGCCACGTTTCTTCGCATGTTCCAACTCTTCCAGAACAACTACGCCGGCACCTTCTCCCATGACAAAGCCGCTGCGATTTTTATCAAAAGGAAGGGAGGCTTTCATCGGATCCTCTTCCGTACTCAATGCGGTCAGATTGGTAAATCCCGCGACAGCGACCCGTACGATACAGCTCTCGGTTCCACCCGCAAACATTACATCCGCATCGCCGTACTGAATCGCACGCAGCGCGTCGCCGATGGAATTCGTTCCCGTCGCACAGGCTGTCACAACATCGGTACACTTTCCCTTGCATCCAAATGCGATCGCCACGTTTCCAGCCGCCATATTAGAGATCATCATTGGCACCATCAGCGGATTTACCCGCTTTGGTCCCTTTGTGATGACCTTATCATATTCTTTTTCCATGACGTCAAGACCGCCGATACCGGAACCGATGATGACACCGACTCGGTAAGGATCTTCCTCATCCATGTTGATCCCTGCCATATCTTTTGCTTCCTGGGCAGCCGCCACCGCGTACTGGGTGAAGACATCCATTCTCCGGGAAGCTTTTACATCCATCCTTTCCTTTGCCACAAAGCCTTTTACTTCCGCGGCAATCTTCACTTTGTATTCTGTCGTATCAAACTTTGTGATCGGGCCGATGCCCACTTTCTGTTCTTTGACACTGTTCCAGAACGCGTCTACTGTATTTCCAATCGGAGTCACAGCGCCCATACCGGTGATTACAACTCTTCTCTTCATCAAATTATACATCCTTTCTTAACATAGGCATTCCTTATGTGGAATCCTTACATTACCATGCCGCCATCTACAGAAAGCACCTGCCCAGTGATATAAGACGCCATATCGGACGCCAGAAACAGGGCCGCATTGGCGATATCCTCCGGCTCGGCAAAGCGATGCAGCGGAATCTGTGCCATCGAGGCTTCCTTCACTTCATCACTTAACACATCTGTCATCTCCGTCTTGACAAAACCTGGAGCAATGGCGTTGGCCGTGATATTTCTCGAAGCCAGTTCTTTGGCCACAGACTTGGTAAGCCCGATGATGCCTGCCTTGGAAGCACTGTAATTCGCCTGTCCGGCATTTCCCGCGATACCGACTACCGATGTAATGTTGATGATACATCCAAATCTCTTGCGCATCATCTGACGGCTGGCGAATCGGATGCAATTGAAGCATCCCTTGAGGTTGGTATCTATAACATCATCAAAGTCCTTTTCCGACATCCCCATGATCAGACCATCTCTGGTGATTCCCGCGTTATTGACCAGGATATCAATCCTGCCAAAGGTTTTCACCACGCTTTTGATGAAAGCATCACAAGCGTCAAAATCAGCCACATTACACCGGAAGATCTCCGCCTTTCCGCCGGCTTCTTCAATCTCCGCCTTCACCGCAGCCGCTTTGGCTTCATTTCCATTATAATGAACAGCCACGCTGGCTCCTGCCTTGCCGTAGGCCACGGCAATAGCTCTTCCAATCCCACCGGATGCGCCGGTAACTACTGCGACTTTTCCTTCTAACATTTACATAAGCTCCTTTATCTTTTCTACCACTGTAACCATTTCCTCCACAGTACCAATCTTAAACATATTTACTTTTCTATCGATCTTCCGCATAAAGCCGGACAATGTCTTACCCGGTCCGATTTCCACGAAAATATCCACGCCCTCCGCGATCATCCGGCGTACACTCTGCTCCCACATCACGGAGCTGGAGACCTGGTCTCTTAACAGTTCCTTGGTCTGGCTGATATCGGTGATGACCTCAGCTGTCACATTGGTCACATAAGGGATGGAAAGCGGTCTCCAGTCTACCGTTTCCAATGTCTCATAGAGTTCTTCTCCCGCGCCTTTTAAAAATGGAGAATGGAAGGGTCCGCTGACCTTGACCGGAATCACCCGCTTGGCGCCGGCTTCTTTAAAGGCAGGCGTCGCCTGCTCGATGGCATCCTTTTTCCCGGTGACCACGATCTGGCCCGGACAATTATAATTGGCGACGGTTACATTTTCAACCGTGTCCGTCACTGCCTTCACCTGTTCCCCGGAAAGTCCTAAGACCGCTGCCATGCCGCCGGAGCCGTCCGGAACCGCATTGTGCATCAGATTACCACGTACCCAGATGGTCTTGACCGCGTCCTCATAGCTCATGCCGCCCGCCGCGACAATCGCGCAATACTCGCCCAGGCTTAGTCCCGCTGCCATATCCGGGTGAATCCCCTGATTCTCAATCTCCCTGGTCATGGCCAGACAAGTTGTGACCAGAGCAGCCTGCGTATAATCCGTACGATTCAGCAAGTCATTCTCCTCAAAGCATATCGAAGTGATATCGAAACTGAGCAAGGCGTTGCTCTGCTCATACGCATCCTTTGCCAGAGAGCTCTGCTCATAAAAATCCTTACCCATGCCAACCGTCTGGGCGCCCTGTCCCGGATAAAGAAATCCTATCTTACTCATAAATCTTCGTTCCTTTCAAAAGTGATTCTGCCTGCGCGTTGAGGCTCTCTATGATGTCCTTGCAGCTTCTGACTTCCTTTATCATGCCGGCAATCTGTCCTGCCATGATACTGCCATGAATCACGTCGCCATCGACAACAGCTCTACGCAGGCCGCCGAGTGTCAGCTGTTCCAGCTCCTCCATCGAGGCTCCCGCTGCCTCCAGGCGAAGATACTCCTGTGTCTGTTTGTTGCGGAGCAAGCGACCCGGAGAACCGACGCTTCTTCCGGTCCCTTTCGTTTCAATGTCACTCGCTTTGATAAGCTTTTTCTTATAAGCCTCGTGTACGATGGATTCCTCCGATGCCACGAAGATGGTTCCCATCTGCACCGCCTTGGCTCCCAGCATAAACGCGGCGGCAATTCCGCGTCCGTCAGCGATACCACCAGCGGCAACGACCGGGATGGATACGGCATCCACCACCTGCGGAACCACCGCCATCGTCGTGGTCTCCCCAACATGGCCGCCGGAT
>JAJQDO010000210.1:0-11590 GCA_021202175.1 Clostridiales bacterium
GTAGTTCATATTATTTTCCAGATAGAACTTCAATGTTATGAGCAATTCCCGGTTTTTCTCGTCGATAAGCAGGTCACGATATTCCTTCAGGAGATTTTCCAGCTCATTGGCTGGCACTTCAAACCAGGCAAGCGGGCCGAGCATGCTGTATTCCCAGATGTCCCGGTCAGGGAAAATAATCTGTCCCATCTTCAGTGTTTTCTGACATTTGCTGACACATTCTCGTATCTCCTGCAGATTTCGTCCTTCCCGGCAAAGGGCATATACCAGCTGCATCCCTGCGCATTTTTCCGTGACCAGACTTCCGAATTCCCGCAGCAGGCCGAAATATGCATCCTGTGTTTTGGCATCATAAATTGCCAGATCCGTTTCAGCAAGACTCACTCCTTCATTTTCATCGAGGAAAATGATTTTGGCAAATTTGCCAAGCCGGCTTTTCTGGAAGGACTCGATAAACAGTGAGCGCTCGCTCCTGGCGCTTTTTTCTTCGTTGCATTGATGGAAAATGATGTAATCGTAGGGCGTATAGACAGAGATTCCCTGGATATTTGCCTGATAAAATAGTTTGGCGGCATCCTTTTCCTGATAATCGAGGGCAAAATGAATAAAGTTTTCGAATCCCACGTTGCCCAGATGTTGGGTGATCATGATCTGTTCGTAAACGTCCTGGAGCATCAGGAAGGCGATGCGAAGAGAATATTCATCATAATAATCAATAAATTCTCTGGATTCCATGACGACAAAATAAGCCTGGATGATGCCGTCCAGTTCAATGGGGATGATGATCCAGCTCACTCGCGGTCCTTCTACATTGTCCTGATTGATCAGGCGAATCCGGGCCATATTAATGGTATCGCAGAGGGTATATCTGGTATATGGACGGGACGGTTCCCAATAATCGCTGTTGGTCAGTCCAAAGGATTTCGTGATGGTCTTAAAGTTTGACGAACTATAGTAGTCTTTCTCCTCCACCAGATCATGAAGAAATGCCGGAAAATTCATTTCCATCTCCACTGCCTGAAGAATCTTCCTGATTTTTTGTTCCTTGTAGGATTGATTCCCCACTTGAGCGACACTGTTCGTGTGGACGCGGAACCTCCGCACTGTCCGGTTCATGACAACGGTGTTGAGCTGGTTCATCAGCTCCATCCAGGCTATAGAAAACGGCATGCTGATCAGAGGAATCTCATATTGATCAAAAAGCGTGATGATGTCTTCCGGAATAGTATCCAGATATCGTTCCCTTTTGATCATCATCGCGGAAATCTGCTGTAAGCTTCCCTCGCGAAAAGAAGTGCTGATACAATCGGGTTCCTGTTGTATCACATACCCAGAGGATAGGATCAATTCTTTTCCTCTGGTCCAGCGAGGACCATCGGGCGCTTCCAACAAGGTGACTCCCTGAATCTCCTTATTCAGACCTTTCCTCCCGGCTATCACGTGAAAATCTTTAAAATATTCATTTGCCAACAGCTCCTGTACCGCAATTCCCATAGATGTCCTCCTAATACTATAACTTTTATTTACTGCTCACTTTGTTTCACTAATCTACTTTACTACTACTCACTGTGTTTCACTGTTCTACTTTTCTACTGCTCACTTTGTTTCACTAATCTGCTTTACTACTACTCACTGTGCTTCTCTGTTCTACTTTTCTGATTTACCTTTTTTTGTGTTTTACGGTGTATATTTCCCCGTCTTTTCGTTCCTTTACGGCCCAGATCAGATCCCCTTTTTTATATAGAAAAACCCGGCTTTCTCCAGGTTGAGAAAGCCGGGTACTCTATGGCATGATTCATTTTCCGCTACTGATTCTACATCCCCTGCATCGAAAACCACATGAATCAAAATATTATGCTTTATTCCTGATACATCGGGACGTATTCTTCGGTATGGCGTTCCTGAAACTCCTTGGTGATCTTCGCCAGCAATTCTGGCTTCGTATACAGATCATAGGCGATTCCGGCGCATACCTTTGCCGCATACTGCGCGCCTTTTTGTCCGATGGACATGCCGGCCGAAGCGGTAGCCTGCCATGTATGAGGTGCGCATCCAATGGGCCAGCAAGCCGTAGTAAACAGGCACGTTGGCATGATGTTGCTGACATCGCCGGTATCGGAAGAAGCATTCAGTTCCGCCTCCTGCCATTTTTCTCGCGGGGAAACGCCTAAGATCATGGCAGTATCATAGACTTGATGAATTCTTTTCTCCTTATCTATAATACTCTCATTCATGGTCGCCTGCAACTCTTTTGCGAATTTTAATTCATCCTCTGTATATTTAGGCCCGTCCGCTTCCACCAGGTTCGCGTAAGCCAGGTCCGCAAAGGATACATTTTCGGATAATTCATAGCAGCCACAATCCGGCACGATCTCCACTTCCGTCTCCGTCATCATCGCGGCGCCCCTGGCGATCAAATTGATGCGGCGCATGGTGTCCTTCACATCGGACATATGCGGCGCACGGACATAATACCAGGCACCGGCATGATCAGGCACGATGTTGGGGGCGAATCCGCCACTGTCTGTAGAGTAATGGATTCTGGTTTTGTCTATCACATGTTCTCTTAAATAATTACTTCCCACGTTCATCAGCTCGACCGCGTCAAGAGCACTGCGTCCTTGCTCCGGCGCAAACGCCGCGTGAGAAGAAATGCCCTTAAAGTAAAATCTTGCGGAGGCAATTGCCAGATACGCCCGGTTATGCGCCATGTTCGTACTCGATGGATGCCAGGTGATTGCTGCGTCACAGCCATCAAACATATGATAATAAGCCATTTTAACTTTACCGCTCAACAGTTCCTCCTCCGGGCAGCCATAAAATCGCAGGGTTCCGGAAAATTCGGCCTTTTCCAGACACCTTTTCACCGCGACTGCCGCCGTAACCGCCGCGGCACCGAGCATATTATGCCCACAACCGTGGCCTGGTCCATCTTCTACGACCGGTTCCTTTGTAGCGCATACTTTCTGAGATAATCCCGGCAAGGCATCGTATTCCCCCAGAATAGCCAGCACCGGTTTCCCTTCGCCCACTTGCGCGCAAAAAGCATAAGGCAGGTGAGGGTCCTGGGTAATCTGAAAGCCTTCTTTCTCCAGTATACCCATCAGATAGCGGGACGATTTCTTTTCTTCCGTGCTAAGTTCTGGATTATCCCAGAGCGTCCGACATATTTTCTGACAGAGCCCGGAGAGGCTCTGCACTTCATCATATAATTTTTGTTTTATCATATCGTTCGTCTCCTGTTCGCCTGTTTCCTTTATATCTATATTTTCTATACTAACTGTATTTTATAATATATTTGCCCAACAAAAACTCCATTTTGAACCAATGAAAACTCCATTTTATATATAACCGAACTCAAATAATACCATATACTGTGCCCGATTCTTAGAAAATAGATTTTATCGCATGAATCATATCTCTTTCTTACACTCTTCTTGATAAGATTATTCTTCCTGGGATGCATTCCTCAAGGTAGCGATACCAATGGCGATACTCAAGAAAACACAACCAAGTGTTCCGAGCCAGTTGGAGGCACCCGGCAGCCAGTTAAAGGCGCCGATTCCAATCAAAAAATATAGTACAAAAGCGATAACAAGCATGAGGATGCTGTGTTTCATCATTTTCATGCCAAACTGAACGAACAGGGCGCCAAACAATGCCGGCAACAGATAATTGAGGGCACTGGTGATACTATCCGGCAACATACCCAAAACGGACGTTCCCAAAATGGCGCCGATGGTCAGGACGCACACATTGATAACAATGGATACAGCCATTCCCAGAGTGGCGATGATCGAGCCCTCATTGGTCCCCGGTTTTACATCAGCCGCCATCTGCGCCATACTGGCGCAGGGAATTCTCATGTTGGAAATATTTCCCGACAAAAAAGCCATATATGTGCCCGCTGTCCCAACGACCGGAAAATAAGAAATGGGTTCCACAAACCACAGTACGCCGAAGGCGCTGGCACCACTGATGAACGCGGTGAGCAGAGCTGCCGGTTTGGGAAGGATGCCAAATACGAGAGCCAGCATGATAGCCGGGCTGAATGCCAGAATCACGCCGAAATAACCCGTAAATTTGCCGATTTTATTTACTTTGGGCATATATTCATCATTATAATAATCATTATTCATACAGAAAACCTCCACTTTATTATTCTTTTTATCCTTTCACCTCTATTGGATTTTTGTTCCAACAATTTTAGGTTAATTACAAATCAATGTACTAGATAATCGCCGTGATAATCATTGCCGCCAGGATGGTAATCGTCAGAGACCACTCCTTAAGCCAGCCCAATTTTTTCCTATCCGCAATCACGGTCAAAACAGCCATGATGACAGCGCCGAGAATACAGGCAAACATGTTCTTCCACGCCGAACCCATGGTGGCGGAGTCCATATTCTGCATCATATAATAAAATGGTTTGGACAGGTGGCTGGCACACATAGCAGTGAACACACCGATGATGGCGCAGGAGGCGATGACTGTCAACGTTCCAGCATTGCCCTTTGACAGTTTGTTCTCTATCTTGTCCATCTTGTTCGCAGAAAATGTGGCAAATAACACCCAGCCGACAGAACACAGAATCATCGTCCACACCGCCATGCCGAGTGCTTCCTCGGTCATGGCGTCAGAACCTAAGGTGACGCCGACGGCGGAGGTTCCCAGTCCTGCCGCGATGGATTCAAACATCACAGAACCGATCATCGATAAGCGCATCCAGCCGACCGGTCCTCCTACAGTAATCAGCAGGGAAAGCATACTGCTCAAAACAACGATGGACGGTCCGATTGATGTGACCGCGCTGCTCTTCATGGCCGCCTTCATCTGATCGTCCTTCAGACCCACCTTTTTTCCTGCGGTATATGCACCTCTCGCAAATAAAATAGCCTGCAGAATAACAAACAGTACAGGTATTCCACAGGCAGTCCACATCAACGGGCTATTCGCAATACTCATAACATCCATAAATAATCCTCCTTGATCGTTTTTTCTTTCGTTTTTCTTACATTTCTTATTCTATCTTTTTTGATAGAAAAGGAACATGAAAATATTTTCACTTTTTAGAAAAAATGAATTATATTATGAATATTATTTTACAAAAACTACGCGTAATGCGAATAAATTTTCACTTTATTACCCCGCCTAAGCTGCCGGCCAGACGAATTGGTAACATTCTAAGAATCCTCACTACAAAGTAAAGCATCAATGGTTTTTCGCAGTTCAAAAAATTCTGGAGTATAAATTGAAATTATTTTTTTACAAAATTCCTCAATCACTTCTCCATTATAATCATGCGCAAGTAGATTTTTGACCCGTAACATTTCCATCCAGACATCATCTTCAATCAAATGAAATTTAAATGCCAGTTTTAAAACCTCCCTGGGAGATCCGGTAATAAAATCCGTCTTTTCATAATACTGTACCAGGATATCCTTCATAGTCTTCCAGGCCAACTCAAAAGTAATACTATACTTAGAACCTGTTCCACTTAAAACAAAGGAATCCGATAAATCACGCGTTTTAGCCTCACTCAAGGCGTTCAAAGAATTCTTAAACGATTCATATCTTCTCGTAAATCTTTCGTCCATATAAATCAATATCCTCCAATAACAAATCATTTCTACAATCATCGACATTCACAACATCAATAGTATATAACGTCGGTATTTCTTCTATCTCTTCCTCTAAATCATCAAAATCCATGGCTCCTTTTACAGCTATATCTATATCGCTATATTTCGTCGCGGTTCCTTTCGCACGGGAGCCAAATAAAATGACAATATCCGCATCATGATTTTTGCAAATTGAAATGATATTGTCCAAAATTTCAGGTATTGTCAAACGAACACCTCCCTGTAAAATATCACAATCATTCTAACACATCATTTGACCAGCAACAACCTGGTACTTTCTGTCAGCTAAGCCACAATGTTCTAAACGACCGCATAATAACGCAATGCTCATTCTATCTCATCCATCACCAGGTCCTTAACAATCTCTCCGGCGATAATCAATCCCGCCACAGCGGGAACAAAGGCGTTGCTGCCTGGAACCTGCCGGCGCTGGGTACATTTTCTTGCGGTACCCGGCGGACAGATACAATTGTACTTACAGCTGATGGCCATATCATCCCGGGGCTGCATCGGCTGTTCTTTGGAGTAGACGACCTTCAGCTTCTTTATCCCTCTTTTTTTCAGTTCCCGGCGCATGACCTTGGCCAGAGGGCAGACGCTTGTCTGGTAGATGTCCGCTACTTCAAAAGCGCTGGCATCCATTTTATTTCCGGCGCCCATACAGCTGATGATTCGTGTACCGGAACGTTCTGCCTGTTCCACCAGTTCCAGTTTGCCGGTCACCGTATCGATGGCATCCACCACATAGTCATATTCAGAAAAATCAAACTGATCTGCCGTATCCGGACCATAAAATGTCTTATATATGTTCACCGTTGCATTTGGGTTAATGTCAAGGATGCGCTCCCGCATCACTTCCGTTTTATATCGACCCACCGTTTTTCTCGTGGCGATAATCTGACGGTTCAGATTGGTCAGGCAGACTTTATCGTCATCGATCAGGTCCAGCGTGCCGATTCCGCTTCTTGCTAACGCTTCCACCGTATATCCGCCGACGCCGCCGATGCCGAATACGGCCACGCGAGCTTTCTTAAGGCATTCCATCCCCTCATTCCCAATCAGTAACTCTGTTCTGGAAAATTGATCTAACATGTTCTTATCTCCTATCTATTTTTGTATCGTTTGATGTCATTTTTCACATTTCTTCTGATGTTTCTTTCCCTCTGTTCATCTTTTTTAAATGTGTCATCAAAAAAATGGTAATATTAATTTCCATAATACTACCACATGCAAAAATATAAAACAACTCTTTTGATAGGATGAAAGCTCGAGGGTAAAAGCGGGTTATTTTTCACGTGGAAATCACATCCACTCCAAGAAATAGTAACACTTGAATGTAATAGAGGGTATAAAGTGTTTTAGCGCGTAATCCGACAAAAGATAGCAGATTACGCGCCGTATACTCATATGAAATGCTCTATTTTATAATTCAGATGGGCGTTCCATTTCGTAAGAAGCCCAGGTAGAGGTTGTCGATGCGTCGGACATATCAACGGTTTCTTCATAGGAATCTACTGTGATGGTATATTCGCTGTTTCCCTCGACATAAACGGTTCCGTCACTGCCTTCGATGGTGACAATATTTCCATCTTCATCGAGGATCGTTCCTTCGTTATAGAGGTTTGTCAATACACTGTCGCCGGTCACGATCCAGGTACATCCTTCCGCGATATAGAAATTACAGTAACCATTGCCGCCATTTCCTGCGTATGTTTCGTCATCAACTACAGCGCCGGTCAACATGCTGCCGTCTGTCATGTAGAAGTCCAGATCACTGATGGTGTCCCAGATCACATCGCCTTCCATGGTCTGGCTGATTGCGGTGAAATGGCAATCCGCTCCGTTGCTTCCGGAAGTTCCCCAGCCGCGCTCATTGTCGTTGCCGGTGCATCTTAAAAAGAAATCACTGTCATCCGCATAAGTGATGTCCACATCTGTGAGTACAAAGGTAGACTCGGTATTAGTTGTGTAGAACATCCCGCCATTTTCCGCGGTAAGGCTTCCGCCGTTCATCTCAAATGTACTGTTTCCTTCTTCAGAATCACCGGACATGCTCTGGTAAAGAATGACATTCCAGGTGCAGTCATTCTGGCTGCTGTCGGCCATATTTCCTGTGAGGTCACTGTCAAAAAGACGAATGCTGTTTAAACCTTCGATGCAGATGGCTTCGGAACCATTGGCCGTCAAAGTAGCATTTGCAATACTAATGTCTGCTGTGCTATAGACAGCAGGTGATCCGGTCCCATTGGAAGTATAAGTACCGCCATCAACAACCATAGTTCCACTGCCGCGGTCACTGTGAATCGCCGCGGAGGATTCGCCGCTTGTTTCCACGTCCAGATCCCAGGCATAAAGCGTACCGCCGCCAGCCACGTGGATGCCGCCGGAGGTATCCTGCTCCGTCGTGATGGTGGTGTCAGCAACATAAGTAATGCCATCACCGTAGGAGAAGACACCGGCACCACCCGCCGCATCCGATGTGATCGTCGAATCGCTGATATAGGTGGTTCCCTCAGTATTTAAGATGGCAGCACCCACACCGTAAAAGCTGGAATTATCTCCGCCAGTGCTGTCATCGGAATCTCTCGTCACTGTAGCGTTACTAATCTGTACATTTGCACCTTCATAAATATGAATTGCATTTTCATCGGTTCCCGTAGAAGTAAAGGTCTCGCCGTCAGATTCGGCATCAGAGGTATATTCCGTGACTGCTGTATAGTTGTCTACGCCGGAAGATTGCTGGCCTTCGCTGCCTCCCCCTTCGCCATTGCCTTCTCCTTCGCCACCGGTCTGGCCAAAACCGCCACCCATGGACATGACGGTGATAGTCGCGGCGTTGCCATCACTGTCAAAAGTGACAGAAATCGTATCGCCTTCCGCGATATCAGAAAGGGATATCTCTTCCGCTTCTGTGGCATCTCCTGCCGGAGTTGTATCGGAAAAATCGCCAGTCTGGCCTTCGGGTGCATTCTCGCTATCCATATCTGGTACTTCACCACCAGTCTGGCCTTCGGGGCTGTTTTCGCCACTTTCCTCATCCATCGTTGGAGCCTCATCGCCGGTCATAGCTTCTGGAGGATTCTCCCCATCCATATCTGGGGCTCCGTTGGTGTCACCATCGGCAGCACCGTCTCCTGTGGACTGTTCGGGTGCTTCGCCGTCTCCATCCGGCCGTTCCGGTGTTCCATTGGTGTCGCCATCCGCTGCATCATCCCCCGTGGACTGCTCCGGTGCTTCGCCGTCACCGCCAAATGACTGTCCTCCCGGCTGTCCGCCACCGGCGCCGCCGCCCATACTCTGTCTGGTATAGACCGTGTCAGCAGTAACCGTAATCACCTGTTCCTCGCCGGTCAGATCAAGCATTGAAAAACTAACATCTCCGTCCGGCTGCATTTCTCCTTGCTGTTCATCGGTAGCATTTTCATCGGAGTTACCCTCTGCAGACTCTGCTGCGGAATCATCGGAATCATCCGCCGTTGCTTCCGTATTCTCTCCCGAAGAAGAATCATTCGAACTCTCATCCGAAGAAGAATCTTCCTCAGCATTTTCTCCATCAGAACGGCCGCCACCCATCGCACTTTCATTTAAGATTCCGACGTTAATCGTAATGGAATCCTCGCCAACGGCCGTCACTTCGCCATATATCGTATCGTCAGAGCTTTCTTCTGTTGTATCTTCTGAACCCGAACTGTCAGAACCGGAACAACCGGTGAGCATCGACAGGCACAGTACAAAAACAAGTAAAAATGCAATCATTTTTCGCTTCATTTCGAACTTCCTCCTAAAACAATATTTTGACATCATGTCTAAATCACCGCACGCATTGAGTCGGAACACTTGTCATACCAATTTCATGCCATGCAATTTCCATGTCTTAAATTTCTCAACCAAAGATGCAGTCCTTCAAACATACCGGAAATAGTATACGCAAATCACCTAAAATAAACATTAAAAAAAGCAGGGCAACTTATGAACATTCTACAAACTTTATCCTGTTCATAAGATGGGGAAACCATAAAATAGCATATAATAATATGAAAATAACGGCGACTCCGCCCGATAGCGGGAGAGTCGCCGTTTCTTCTGCTCTTTATTACGCGCATTTGATACTATTCTGCAATTCCTGATTTTCTCTTCTAAGCTGGTTATTTTCCTTCTCCAGTTTCTTGATTTTCTCGAACAGAGCACTCGGTCCCTCTATATCAAGTGTCTGCTGCAGGAACATATCTTCCTCGTCAGAAATATAATAGGCTTTTGCGTTATTGTACGATTTTTCAAATACCTCATAAATAAAATTTTTAAACTTATTCAACATAATTATTCCACTCCCTCCTTCGATGTCCCACGTCATCCGATGTTCCGCGTCAACGGCTGCATCATTGACGTTCGCATCCTCTATATCCAATCCAATCTTTTGATTACGATTGTAATATACACGATTGTGAGGTGGAATACTCGCCAGATTCTTTCGGATGATAGACAAAATTTGCATTAGGTTATCACCCGGCTCTATCTGCTTCCTTTTCCTCAATATATCCTTCCATAATCTCCGCCGCCAGACGAACCAGTTCCAGGCAAGGTCTTTTTTTGTAATATTCCGCGGTGCGGACGGAAGCCACGGATGTCCCTTCTGGTTTTTTCAGACCCAAAAGTTCTTTACAGATGATACTGTTCCCGCCGTTTTGGGTTTTGTACCGCTCGGCAAGTTCCTGAATATCAGCATAAAACGCGGATTTCCCAGCCGGATCCGCATTGCCATAAAGCGCGCCTGCCACAAAAACCATGCCGGAATAAGCGCCGCAAACCTCCCGCATCCGTCCAAAACCGGCGCCAAAACCAGCTGTCGTCTTTAAAACCGTCTCTGGACTCATTCCTATTTCATCAGCAAATGCTGCCGCTACACTCTGAGAACAATTATAGCCTTTTTTAAAATATTCTACTGCCATCTCACTATGATCCAACCTCTTACACCTCCTGTATTATCGATATAAACGTTCGTCTAAGGTATTCTCTTCATGTTCCACTGATTACTGAATCTTTATCATAAGTATACCACAAATCAAAGATGATGATAGATTTTGGACAAGAAATATGCGGAAAATCTGATTGTCAGAGGAATATCTTCTGAGCGAATCCACAGCTATGGTTTTGCTTTCAAAGGGAAAACCGTATTGATTGGTTAATCTGGTTATAAAAAATGTTGGTTAAAAAAATGTTGATTAAGAAGGAAATCTCTGCGTTTTGCGTATCAATGCTGTATCTCTCCGAAATCCATCATCTCCGGTTTCAGGTATTTTTTTACCTGTGAAAGCAGTTCATGGTCGAAGTTATGCCGTATCTCGCAGGTCGTATCCAGTATCATCACGGCTTCGTCGTCTTTTTTACAAGCTTCCCAGTCAACTCCGTCGATGACTGGTTTGCCGGTTTTGGCGAAGCTGATCCAGGCGCCAAAGACATCTTTCTGTAATTTCTCGCCGGTCTTGTCACCGTTGCAGACAGGCACCTTGTCAATGTTATGGAAGACAAAAGGTATCTCCGAACAGTGCCATGCAATCTTTCCGTCATAGAGCGGGAAGGTATAGGTAAACTGGTAGGAATAGGTTGGCGCGATGGCATTTTTCATGCGGGCCTTGATCAATTCGATGGTCGGAATGCGGAACAAGGTGTCGACGGCCAGCAGTTCTACCAGATTTTTGTCAGGATAAGCCTTCTCAAACAGAGGAATCAGGACGTCGCCGTCGTCTCCGTACTTCTGATGAATGAGTTCTGTGATATATTCCCGGCTCATGTTCTTTTTATCCGGGAGAGGAGGCAGAAAATCGAACTCACCAAATACCGTGCCCACCATCAGCGGAATGTTTCCCGCATAATCGCGGAAGCCGTGTTTCAGAGGAGTGCCTGCAGAGGCGCTGGTTTTGTGGGGTGCATTTCCTATGTAGCCCCCTTGT
>JAJQDO010000210.1:11600-14805 GCA_021202175.1 Clostridiales bacterium
CCTTGTTGTAGGCCGCGGCCATTTTGTCATAGGGCATGGTCTCCAGTTCTTTTACATCAGAATGAGATAATCCCAACTCCTTGAGCATGGCATTCACAATCTGTTCGCCGTCTCCCTCTTCGACATCATCTACCATTTCATACATACCGCTCTGCACGATGCCCTTATGAAACAGGCCGTCGGCTTCGGGCATCTGCATCAGAGTCCACACCTTGGCGCCGCCGCCCGACTGTCCGAAAATAGTCACGTTATCCGGGTCGCCGCCAAATCCTGCGATATTTTCCTGTATCCAGGTGAGGGCCGCGATGATGTCAAGATTACCCAGGTTGGCCGTATCAGCATATTCGTTTCCAAAAGGTGACAGGTCGAGATAACCAAGGATATTCAGACGATGGTTGAGGGAGACCACGACGACATCCCCGTATTTGCTCATGTTCTCACCGTCATAAGCCAGCTGTTCGATGGAAGACCCGGCCCAGAAGCCGCCGCCGTGCAGCCATACCATTACCGGTTTTCTGGCATCTTTATCAAGAGTTTGCGTCCAGATATTGAGATACTGACAATGTTCATCCATGGGCCAGTACATGTGCGGAACCAAAATCTCCATGCCCGGCTTATCCTGTTCCAAGAGCGGGCACACCATACCGTAGCTTAATGCATCTCGAATCCCCTCCCAGGGCGAGACCTTCTCCGGACGATGGAAGCGCTGTGCGTAAGCATATGGGATCCCCTTGAAAATATATGTATCATTCCATACATAGCCTCGAAGTTTTCCAGCATTGGTTTTTACCACCGGATAGTCATAATCGCAAGTGAATCTGTTCATTTTGTTATCCTCCTAATATCGACGTCAGACGGGATTTGTTTAGCTACTTTTTGATTTTTATGCTTTATGATTTATATTCTCATATTGATATTCCTCTAAATATAACTAACATTAGTATAACATGGTTCACGAATGATTCACAGATGAATTGTCATTTTTGTATTGAAAATTATCGAACCGGATTTTTGGAGCGATGAAACCGAAGCGCAATTTGAAAATAGGTGCCAACAGGATATCCGGGAAATCAACGCATATGTCAAAGAAAACGAACAAAAAACATTATGATATTGTCCAGGAGAATGCTGCGTCTATACGAGACATTTTTTGTTGCGAAAAATACTGATTTGGCTCGCCATTTGCTTTTATATTTCAAATCGGTATTGATCTGTACAGATTCCGGGGAAATACTGTCAGAATTTAAAAACTGTTTATGATTCCTTTATTTGAAATCGAAGCCTCCCCTTTATAATGACATCATACTAAAACAAAGGAAAACCTCAGACGTAAAAAGAGGAACAAAAAATCAAGAAGCAATGTAATATTGCAATCGTCAGAACAAAAAGGAAAGAAAAATCAAAAATAAGGAGGAAGGAATCATGACAAGGAAAAAATTATTAGCAGGAATCACTACAGCAATAGTAACCGCAGCGATGGCAATCTGTATCGCATTACCGGCACAGGCAGCCAGTGTATCAAAGATCGTGATCGAAGGAGCAAAGACCGTCACGGTTGGCAACACCATTGAACTGGATACCGAGATTTATCCAGATGACGACCTGGTAAGGGACAGCGACATCGTTTGGACGAGCAGCAATTCTTCTGTAGCAAAGGTGCTTGTGAGCAATGGAGACGACACCAGGGTCAAAGGAGTAAAAGCTGGCACAGCAACGATTACCGTAAGCATCAAGGGCACGAGCATCAAAGCGACCCAGACGGTGACAGTAAAGAAAGCCCAGACTTATGCCAAGGCAGCAAAGAAAGCCATTAAGAAGCTGAAAAAATATAAAGCACAGCTTAAGAGCCTGAAAACAACGATCGCAAATACGAAGCTTGCTTCCACTGCAGCGCAACGCAGATCGCAGTACTACAACCTGGAATACAAACTTGAGGTGATTGAAAATAAAATTGAAGTGATCGAGGACACCTGGGAACATCGTACTGGGACAAAGGCACAGAAAGTGAACAGGAAACTGTACAAGGTAGAGAACTACGCGGAATCCGTAGAAAATTACCTGGAGGCTCATTTCAACTATGCATTTGATTAGGAATCCATGAAAATGATATAAACCTTTTCGGATTGATGATGCCACGCAAAATGCGTGGCATTTGTTGCATTGTAATCCCATAAACTTCATAGCAAAAGGAGGCAGCAACCCTTTCGAATTGCTGTCTCCTTTGAATTATGTTTATGCCATGTCATGTCAATGCCACGTCATAATTATGCTATGTCATGTCAATGCTCAGATTTTCATCTTGAACTGAACGCTGATGACTATATTACCGTAACCTTGACCATCGCATATGCACTGCTTTGTTTGGCCTTAGTTCTCTACAACAAAGCATTAATACTGCTTTCAGAAATCCCCAGCCTATTTGCAGCCTCACTAACGGAAAGAATACCGTCTCTTACTAACTGAATGATCGTCTCCTGCTTGCCTTGCCGTTTGCCTTCACTGATTAATTTTTGAGCGACCTCACACATACGTACCTCTCCCTTCTCCTGTTTCGAAAAATCCAGATTCTGATAAGCGTCATCGTTTGTCATCACGGACAGTAATTTCATCATCTCATCCACATGTTTGATCGCCTGGGTATCTTCCGTGTCCAGTCCAAGACCTTTCCTTTTTCTCACAAAGAACTTCGCCACAATCTTAAAGTCACTCTCCAACCGTTCCATCTCTTCGTCGGTCGACCATGCGATATTGAATACATGAATCTTATAATCGTTTACATAATCTTCAAATCCTTCAGGGATGTGCAGAAGTTCCTTGATGGTACAAGGCTGATCCCACTTTTCATCTGTCCCAAAATACAGTACGATGGTCACTACCGGGACGATCATCTTTTCCTTCCGCTTTTTCTTTTCCTTTTCATTCTCCATCGTATTCTTTTCCGTCTTTTCGTTGTCCGTATCTTCTTTCCTGCTCTTATCTTTAAGCAGCTGCTGCCGATAGGACGCCCCATCGTATCCGATGATACGGAAGGGCATATAGCGGTCGACGCTGGACTGATTCTTTATCCCGTAAAGGATAATATTCACTTTGTCCTTTTTCCAGTACTTCGCAATGTCGCGTTCCTGCTCATGCAGTCTGCTGTCATCTGCCTTATATTGCGAATGAACAGACAGTTCGGTCAGTTCATCCGGTGTTACTCTTTTGT
>JAJQDO010000109.1:0-5253 GCA_021202175.1 Clostridiales bacterium
GCCTAACTAAAGGCTTTGGGGCGATTTCAATTTGATTCAACTGTCGAAGACCCGACCAAAACAGAGGAATTACAAAAAGTCCGTACAGAAGAAAAGAGATGAAAACATTCACCCATCTACCCTGTGAATAGTAATTAATTGACACGTTCAACATATTCAAAAATAATCCCCTGGTTGTAATTCCTATGGAAATATGCTATGATTTTCAAGAATAATAACTACGGTATTGTTGCCTTCGGCTATGTGCGGACAGTAATGTAATGGTTAGGAATGATTGGTTCGTACAGTATGCGATTAGTGTGATAGTAAACGATAGAAAGCCGTTTACCATATATTTGATAGAAATAATAAAAAGCTATGTTAGAATGATAGATTATGCGGCAGAGAGAACTGTGCCGTAATTGTCGCAAAAGACAGGAGTAACGAGATTGATTGCATATATAAAAGGAACGGCGGCTTATGCGGAGAATGATACGGTCGTTCTCGATCATCAGGGGATGGGATATCAGATTCGGGTGCCGTCAACCGCTTTGGAACAGATTCATATGGGACAGGAGATTACGCTGCATACTTATCTGTATGTGAGAGAAGACGCGCTGGCTCTTTATGGCTTTCTGACCAAGGAGGAGCTGCGATTGTTTCGCCTCCTTCTGGGGGTGAATGGGGTTGGTCCGCGCGTCGCGCTGGCGGTACTCTCGGCTTTAAGCGTGGAGGATCTGTATTATGCTGTGGTCAGCGAGGATGCGAAAAGCATCGCGAAGACGCCGGGTATCGGTCCGAAGGGCGCGAAACGGATGATCATAGAGCTTAAGGATAAGCTGGATCTTCGAGATCTGGGTATCGACGAAGATGCGGAGATGGAGACGGAACCATCGGTTTCTGTTGTGAAAGGAAATGATGCTGCGGCAGAGACCATAGAGGCTCTGATGGTTCTTGGATATTCTAATGGTGAGGCCTACCGGGCGGTGCACCGGGTGAAGGGCTACGCCGATATGGATACGGAGGAACTGCTGGGAGAAGCGTTAAAGGTTCTGGTCTAAGACGTCGTCGATTGTGGTGATTGTGGTGTAAATGGCGTTGATAAAGGTGACATCATGGAGAGAAACAGGATATTAAATACAGATTTGTCGGGAGAAGACGTTGCTTCGGAAGGCAGTCTCCGACCGAATACATTAAAAGAATATATCGGACAGGAAAAGGTGAAAAAGAATCTGAAGATTTTCATCGATGCGGCAAAGATGCGTGGGGAGCCTCTCGATCACGTGCTGCTTTACGGGCCGCCGGGACTTGGCAAGACGACGCTCGCACGGATTATAGCATATGATATGGGTACTACATTGAAATCGGTTTCCGGTCCTGCCATTGAGCACCCTGGAGAGATGCTGGGCGTGATCAATAAGCTATCCAATGGAGACGTCCTTTTTATTGATGAGATCCACCGGCTGGACCGGCAGGTGGAAGAAGCGATGTATTCTGCCATGGAAGATTTTTCCGCGGATATTATCATCGGAAAAGGAGAGACCAGTCGGCCGATTCATTTGAAACTTCCCCGAATTACACTGGTCGGCGCGACGACCAGGGCCGGCATGCTGACCGCACCACTACGGGATCGTTTCGGCGTGGTGAACCGGTTGGAGTTCTATACGGATCAGGAACTGCAGACGATCGTAAAGCGCTCGGCGGAACTTCTGGAGGTTTCCATTGATGCGGAAGGCGCCATGGAGATCGGGAGAAGGAGCCGTGGCACGCCGAGACTGGCGAATCGCTTGCTAAAGCGTGTCAGAGATTATGCGCAGGTGCGTTATGACGGAGCAATCACTCTTCCGGTCGCCAGGGAGGCGCTGAACCTTTTGGATATCGATACCTTCGGACTCGATGCTACGGACCGAAAGATACTGGAGATGATGATGCGTACCTTTGGGGGAAGACCCGTTGGTCTAGATACGCTGGCAGTTTCCATCGGGGAGGATTCCGGGACCCTTGAGGATGTTTATGAACCTTTCCTGATTCAGCGGGGCCTGATCAAACGGACGCCGCGTGGCAGGGCGTTGACAGCATTGGCTTATGAACATATGGGTGTTCCGGTTCCAGAGGATATATATTGATGGGAGACGTTTGTGAACCTATAATATAGAAGAATGGAAAAAGGTCTTACTTCGGAATCTATTAACAGGATGCGCGTTGTCAAAGATCTGGGAAAACAGCCAGCAGAGTAAATATATGGTTTTGACATCCTGATCATAAATACAAGGAAACACAAAATGATAAAGTGAAGATAGAAACATGATAATAAATATGAAAATGAAAATATAAAGTAAGAAAGATGCAGATGGATACAAAAGATATATAAGATAATGGGGGATAAAAATGGCGAACAAATCAAGAATATCAGTGGTAATTGATGGGAAGGTTTTTCTCCTGTCCGGAGATGGCAGTGAGACACACATGCAACGGATCGCGTCCTATGTGGACGGAAAGATCAGAGAGATTAAAAAGCAGGACAATTATCGGAAACTGTCGCCAGAGTACCGCAGTATGTTGCTCGCTCTGAACATTTCGGATGAACTGTTCAAGCTGCAGGATGAACTGAGCATTTTTAATGAACAGCACCAGGATAATGAGCAGGAGCTTTATAAGCTCAAGCAGGAGATCGTTGATAAAGAGATGCGTATTGATACGGCCAATAAATTGGTCATAGAGTATAAGACCAAGGTCAATGAGCTGCAAAAGCGGATCATTGAACTGGAGACCCGGAGCAGATTCGATGAGACAAATAAATAAGTTGCCGGAGCATAGATTGCCGGAGCTTTTGGCTCCAGCTGGTTCTTTTGAGCATTTAAAAGCCGCCGTGAAGGCAGGGGCCGACGCGGTGTATATGGGCGGACAACAGTTTAGCGCCAGGGCATATGCAGATAATTTCTCCAGAGACACTCTGGTAGAAGCTCTGCACTATGCCCATTTTTATGAGACCCGATTATACTTGACGGTCAATACCCTGATGAAAGAAAAAGAAATCGAGGAGAAACTATATGATTTCCTCTATCCATTTTATGAAGAAGGACTGGATGGCGTCATCGTGCAGGACATCGGTGCTGCGGCCTTCTTGCGGACCCATTTTCCGCAGATAGAGATTCACGGCAGCACGCAGATGACGATCACCGACGTGTATGGCGCCAAAGCGGCGGCTCGTATGGGGATGAATCGGATTGTACCTGCCAGGGAGCTTTCGCTTTCTGAACTACGAACCATCAAAGAAGCGACAGGCCTCGAACTGGAGGTGTTTATTCACGGAGCTCTATGTTATTGCTATTCTGGACAATGCCTTCTTAGCAGCATGTACGGCGGCAGAAGTGGAAACCGGGGCCGGTGCGCCCAGCACTGCCGACTGCCCTACCGGACGGTTCTTGATTCAGGGACCAATCAGACCGGCCATCTGCTTTCTCCTAAAGATTTGTGCGCCATTGGCATGCTCCCTGAATTGATTCGTGTTGGTGTGGATTCTCTGAAAATCGAAGGGCGCATGAAAAATGTGGAGTATGTCGCTGGAGTCACGGCCATATATAGAAAATACCTGGATGAATATGCACAGGATTTAAAAGAAAATGTTCCGCAATATCGGTCCTTCAGGAAGGATAGGATGCGCTTTACAGGTAAACATGTTTCAAAAGAAGATTACCATCATTTGGAGGAACTCTACAGCAGAGATGGTTTTACGGAAGGATATTGGCACCAGCACAATGGGAAAGATATGATGTCGACGATTTATCCCCGCAATGTGGGCCGAAAAATCGGACAGATAGCGTCCTGTAGCGGCCATCAGATGTATGTTCGCCTTCAAAAGGGGGAAATCCTTCATCCTAAAGATATTTTGATTGTTTTTCTGAGTGATGGGCATGGGGATCAAAAGGAACTGGTCCTGACGGTTCCTGAGAATATTCGACGGAAAAAAGATCAGATTGTGTTAAATGTTCCGAAAACGAAAGGACTTCGGGAGGGAATACCGATTTACCGCAGAAGAAATGAGTCCCTGTCCCGATGGATTCATAAAGACATTTTGGAGAAGGAGATTAAATTCCCGATTTCGGGGAAAATAACACTGCGGGTGGGTCAGCCTGCTGAGCTGACTTTACAATGCCGCGACGCCAGAACCAGCGTTATAGGGGATATTGTGCAGGCGTCCATGAAAAGGCCTGTGGCACAGGAAGATATCTTAAGGCAGATGAATAAGACTGGCGGTACACCTTTTTTTTGGGTGATTTTGAAATAAATATGGATTCTGACGCCTTTCTACCTATGTCGCATGTGAAAGCCATGCGGCAGAAGGCTTTATCAAATTTAAAAAATATACTGGAGGACACAAAGATTTCCTTGCAATTTCCAGTGAAAAATGATAGTGTTATTTTGCTAAATAGCAAAAATAAAAATGAACTTGGCCTACAAAAAAAGGAAGAATCGGGGGATGAAACATCAAGCCCTGAATTGTGGGATGAGGAACGGCGAGGAGAATCAGGGGATGAAACGTCAGCCCCTGAATTATGGGATGAGACATGGCGAGAAGGGTCAAGAGGCGAAGAGAGGACAGACAGATTCGGGGAAGAATTGTCGGAACGTCATGAGAAGATGGCTATCGTGTATGATTTGGAAACCATGGAACACTGCCTTTGGGATTCTTTTTTTGATAGCATCTGCCTTCCCTGTGATTTCTGGCTGGACGCTTCAAGTGAGGAGCGTATGCTTTCCGCGGCCCATGAGATCTGTTCTCACGGGAAAAAAGCCTTTCTTTCCCTGCCGGAGCTTTTCCGGCCTTGCGGGAAGAAAGACGGAGGGAAGGAAGATGGAGGGAGGAAGGATAGCGAGAAGAAGGGCAATATGGAGAAGGAGTATAGAAAGGCACATGGATATGAAAAGATTCGCAGAATCTGTTTATGGCCCTGCTGGTCCGGCATTTATGTGAACAATCTGGGCGAGGCGGAATTCATGCGGGAACTGGGATCCCCTGACCTTGCGCCGATTTATGGAACCGCTTCCTTTTATCACTGGAATCATCGCGCCATCGAAGCGACACATGCGTTATTTAATCTGGCGGCGGTGGAACTGCCCTATGAGTTGTCACAGGAAGAATGTGTCGATATGATTCAGGCCGAAATGTATCTCCCGGAAAAGATTTTGGCGGATAAAGGAGGAATGGCAGAAGACAGGGAAGAAGCTGTGGCGGACGTGGGAAATACAGCAGAAGACAGGGAAGAAACTGTG
>JAJQDO010000109.1:5353-9744 GCA_021202175.1 Clostridiales bacterium
CTGTGGCGGACGTGGGAAATACAGCAGAAGACAGGGAAGAAACTGTGACGGACGGGGAAGATACAGCAGAGGACCGAAAAGATGCTTCCAGTGCTCTGGAATGGACTGTCTATGGGAGGATTCCTGTCATGCGCTCGGCGCAATGTGTGAAGAAGACGGCTGGATTATGTGACGGCAGACCGGAGGTCCTCTGGCTGGAGGATCAAAAAGGGCGGAGGCTTCCTGTGGCAACCCATTGTGATGCCTGCTATAATACGATCTGGCTGGATCAGCCGATGAACCGGATTGGAGAGGAGATGGGACTGTTGCGAGGACGTGTCCATACATTTCGATTCCATTTTTTCAAGACAGAGCTCTGTGAAATTGATGCCGTGGTTCGGGAGTTTCAGCAGTGGGAAAGAAATCATTTTTCCCCGATGAAAAGGAAGATACCGGACCAGCACTGGAAACGGGGAGTAGAATAAGCATCGGGATTCAGACGGACTTTTGAATGGGTGTTTGTTTGAGAGCGAGCAACAAGGAACGCAGAGTAGATTGGATGTGATTATATGTTAAATATCATTTCAACCGGATCAAATTATATCATCATTATTATGTGTGTCATCTATGCCCTGTCCTCTTTTACCGTCTTCCTGCCATCTTCGGAAAAAAGGCAGATAAAACGGATGAACCGACAGGAACGCTATATGTTCCTTTTCCACTTCATCTGCTATGGGGTATTATTCCTGAAAACCTTCGATGTGAAGATATTGATTTTATACGTAGTGGAGGTATTTTTCTTCCTGTTGCTCATCTTTATCTATGAGCACCTTTATCCGGATTCGTCCCGGGTTTTGATGAATCATACCTGTTTCCTTTTACAGATAGGATTTGTCATGCTCACGCGGCTCTCTTTCGATCAGGCCGTGAAGCAGTTTTTGATAGCGGTAGTCAGCTCGACCGTCGTCCTTGTAGTCCCATTTATTGTGGCGAAGGCCTATTGGCTGAAACGGCTGCGATGGGTCTACGGGCTGATTGGACTGGCTTTTTTGTCTACTGTCTTTGTAATTGGCACGACAAAAAATGGATCGACAAACTGGATTTCTTTTGGCGGCTTTGCCTTGCAGCCTTCCGAATTTGTCAAGATCGCTTTTGTATTTTTTATCGCCGCCATGCTGGAAAAACCTGCCAGCTTTCGAAAGATTCTGGTCACGATTCTCTTTTCTGCAGCCCATGTGCTTATCTTGATTTTAGAGAAAGATCTGGGAGGGGCATTGTTATATTTTGTCATCTTTATCTTTATGTGCTATGTGGCGACGGGGCGATTCATCTATATGCTGGGAGGTGTATCCCTGGGAGCCTTGGCCGGGAGGGTCGCCTATGGGTTATTTTCCCATGTCCGCGTGCGGTTTGATGCGTGGCTCGACCCCTGGTCTGACATTGAAAATACTGGATATCAGATTACCCAGTCTTTGTTTGCCATCGGAACGGGCAGCTGGTTCGGTATGGGGCTGACTCAGGGAAGACCTTCTGACATCCCTGTGGTGGAAAGCGATTTTATATTTTCGGCCATTGCCGAAGAATTTGGCGTGTTTTTCGCTCTGTGCCTGATTCTGATTTATCTGGGGATATTTGTACATTTTTTGAAAATCGCTATGGACGTCAAAGGACGCTTTTATAAGCTCGTGGCGTACGGCTTTTCCATCTGTTTTATTTTTCAGGTTTTTCTGAATATCGGAGGTGTCACGAAATTTATCCCTTCAACGGGTGTGACTTTGCCGCTGATCAGCTATGGTGGCAGTTCCGTCGCCAGCACGCTGATTATATTTGCCATCATGCAGGGGATATTTATCATCGCTTATCAGGAGGAAGAGGAAGGAGGAGACGGTGGCCAGACAACAGAGATCGAAAAAACAGGAGGCGCGGTCGACGGAGATTGGGAACAAACCGATGCCTGAAGAAAACAGAACGATTCTGGAAAGAATATGCGGCATTTTCCTTCCGAAAAGGGAAAAAAGTCTGAAGACGAACCGTTTCACGTTTTCTACCAGACTACTGGTCGTCATATTGTTATTTATAATGATCGGCTATCTGGTCAAGTTTACTCTGTATGACGCGCCGGATGTCATCAACAATGCTTACAATAAAAGGACGACAAATCTGTCAGAGCAGGTATTGAGAGGGAGTATTTTAAGTGCCAACGATAAGATTTTAGCCCAGTCTGCCATTAACGAGGACGGCGAGGAGACCAGAGAATATCCTTATGATAATATGTTCGCTCATGTGGTGGGATATATCGGACATGGGAAGACCGGACTGGAATCGGCCTATAATTACAATCTGCTGACTTCTGATATTTCCTTGACTTCTCGGATTGAAAATGCCCTGACCGGTCAGAAAAATGAGGGGAATTCCATCGTGACCACCTTGGACACTCGTTTGCAGAAAGCGGCCTACGAGGCGCTGGGTGATTACCAGGGCGCCGTTATCGCCATTGAACCGAAGACCGGCAAGGTGCGGGCTATGGTCTCCAGACCTGATTTTGACCCCAACGAGCTGGACGAGATCTGGGATGAGATTAATTCCGACGAGGACAACAGCTGTCTGGTGAACCGCGCTACCCAGGGATTATACCCGCCGGGATCCACTTATAAGATTCTTACTGCCCTGGCTTATATGGAAGAAAATCCTCACTCTTACGGAGATTTTACCTACGACTGCACCGGCGAGACGGTTATCAACAGCGTAACAATCAGTATCTATGAAGTAGAAGCACACGCCGAGTGTGATTATTCGTACGCTTGCCAGAACTCCTGTAATACAGCTTTTGTCACTCTGGGATGTACACTTGATCTGGATAAGTTTATCGAGCTAAACGAAACCTGTCTGTTTAATCAGAAGATCAGCTTCGACCTTTCTGTAAAAAAGAGCAGTTTCGGATTAACCGAAGATTCCGAAGCAAACCAGATGCCTCAGACTATCATCGGACAGGGCGATACGTTGATGACGCCATTTCACAACGCGCTGCTCATGTGCGCTGTTGCAAACGACGGCGTTTTGATGAAGCCTTATCTGGTGGAAGAGGTAGTCAGCGCGGAAGGCTTGACTATAGACAGCACAGAGCCGGAAGAATACAAGACATTGATGGAAGAAAGCATGGCAGAACGATTGCAGAAGATGCTGGAAAGCGTCGTGACCGATGGCACCGGCTACGCTTTGGACACAGATCAGTATACCGCAGCTGGGAAGACCGGAACCGCCGAAAATGAAAATGAGAATGCTCATTCCTGGTTTGTAGGTTACTCTAATGTGGATGATCCAGATCTGGTCGTCTGCGTTATCGTGGAAAATACCGGAGCCGGCAGTAAATACGCTGCTCCGATCGCCAGAGAAGTGTTCGATTCCTACTATAATAATGAGATGGATGAGGAATATCGGTAAAAATGTATCATTAAGAAGTTTATCATAACAGCAGGAATGATTATCGGTGTTTCTTGATCTTGGGACATCGAATGTATCATCTGACTGACGAAATGATATTAAAAAAGGAGCAAACCCCAATCAGGTTCTGCTCCTTTTTATCTTAAACAAAAATGCCGGCCGTGGGACTTGAACCCACACGATGTTACCATCAACAGATTTTGAGTCTGCCTCGTCTGCCAATTCCGACAGGCCGGCGCATCAACTCTGTTATAATATCATGGGGACCGGAGTTTGTCAACATTTTTTTGCCATGATGAATGTAGATTGTATGTAGATTGTAGATAAATGTAGATAAAAAGTGGGGTTAGTGATCACGGACAATCTTTTGCGTCCTCCTTTATCTTTTCCCGAAACAACTCCTTTTCCGCATCGTTTAATTCATTGTACATTTTCTCTACCATGTCTACGCGGTCGTTGCTGACGACCTCATTTTTCTTCGAGTGGAGATAATAGGAGGTGATGGTGCTGGTGAGAGAACCAATGAGGCCAATACCAAAAAGCATCAGAATAACAGCAATGGCGCGTCCGCCATTCGTGCTCGGCGCGATGTCTCCGTAACCAACGGTAGCCAAAGTCACAAATGCACACCAGACGCCGTCAAGGACAGACATATCTTCAAAATAAGCGAGCAGCCCGCCACCCGTAATGATGAACAATAAGGAAAAATATAACAGATATTTGAAACCGTTTGTATTTAAAAAAGATCTGCTTTTTTTAAACAATCTCCCTAACAGAGTAACCAGTCTTGTCAGGCGAAATAGTCGGGTGATGCGCAAAATACGAGAAGCCTTCGCAACGCTTACCAGCCCGGCGAAGTCGAGGATATGTAGTATCCTGAGAAACTGAATGGCCAGACTGAAAGGGAAAATAGCCAGCAGGTCCCAGAGATTATGTCTGACAAAAATGGGTTTATAATCTTAATAAAATAA
>JAJQDO010000109.1:9754-11307 GCA_021202175.1 Clostridiales bacterium
GGTTTGGATTCTGAAAAAATGAGTCGCACGAAATAGTCGACGATAAATATGCCGTACGCGACATGATCAGCCATGGCGATTGACGGAGTCATACTGTTGTTCAGGTCGAGGATGGCAAAGATGACGGAGATGATCGCCAAAAAGCAGATGATTCCTTCATAAATGTCTTCGAACATAGAATAGGATGTTATCTTTTTTAATTTCTCTGCCATGAAGGGCTCCCTGTTTGCATGTTGCTGTTCGCGATATACTTGAACAGATATGCTTACCTTTCATATATCTTTCCCAACGTAACGAAACAGAATGATCTTGTCAGGATATTCCTGTTAACGTAAAATCCCCAGCTGGAGCGTGTTCACAGCATAAAATAAGTGTGAGACTGGACACCTCCAATACAGGCCGTACGGTCCATACTCCCCCTGGAACTGAGGACTCTGATGGAAACATGCGTTTCCACTACGCTGACCGCAAGTCAGGGTGTCATGGTGTATCCATGATACCCTGCGTGATCTCGCGCACCATTATTATATCTCTAAGGAGAAAAAAAGGCAATCATAACGTATATAAAAAAGCAAGGCGCATATTGACATATTTCGATATCAGTACACGCCAGTTGAATATTATGAAAAATCTGTATCATTTCATTTTTTTACCTTGTGCTTTATTAATTTGGATGGATTTTGACTAAAGCTTTTTTTAATTTATTAACATGTTCCTTAAGTTCGGCTGTGAGCTAAAGAAAGATAACCGAGCCATCAGAATGAATGCCGGGTTTTATATGGACAGACTTTATGTGTACTGCTTTACCCAGCGGCAGAAAGTCGAGTGGGAGATACACAGCTGTTTTGCCGCCTCTCTCGCACTGATATGTCCTGACAAATACTTGTTCTTTAATATGAAAAATTCTGATGTACGTTCCTTTGGCGGACGTCCGAACCGTACGCCTTTTGCTTTTGCCGCTGCAATACCTTCTTTTTGGCGCTCATGAATCTTATCCCGTTCGATATGGGCAAAACCGCTCTGCATATCCAGCAGGATGGAATTGAGCATCTTAGACATGACGTCGGCAATATCGGTACTCGATTTCAGGTAGGGTGTGTCCAACACGACAATCTCTACACCCAAATGCCTGGTAATTTTCCCCCATTCATCAATCATCTCGTCAAAGTTTCTTCCCAGTCGATCTAAACTTTTTATGACCAACATATCTCCGGACACTATCGTTTGGAGCATTTTCTGATAAGCTGGACGGTTGAAGTCTTTCCCCGAAAAACCGTGATCGGAGAAAATGTTTTCTTTCAGCACACCGTATTCGTCCAGCGCGATTATCTGTCGGTCAAGGTTCTGATCTTGTGTGCTTACTCTTACGTAACCATACATAGTACCCATATAATTTCCTCCTTTACAAAAATATTGAGATTCCATTGTATTTTAAGAAGAAACGGGTTTTTCTTAATATCCATGCCTTTCCTTTATTATAATGCTTTTTCGTTGATTTGTTTATTATTTATTTTATTTTTTTATTTTTTCAATTGTAAATCCTGTAAATCCAT
>JAJQDO010000109.1:11317-14656 GCA_021202175.1 Clostridiales bacterium
ATACATAACTGCTATTTTATAATGAAATATATCGATTTCACTTTTCCGATAATTTGTGTAATGTCTGTATGACTTTTGTTTGCCAACGGAAACGATATTTGGTATAATAAAAACCAAACAGATGTTTTGTATTCGTATATCGGAATAAGATTAAAAATAAAGACAACATATTTGATAAAAAAGGAGTAATCTACATGAGCTACGGAAAAATCACCCCTAAACAGCAGGAGATATTGGAATATATTAAGGAGACCATTTTAAACCGCGGATATCCGCCGGCAGTCAGAGAGATCTGTGATGCGGTGCATCTGAAGTCTACGTCATCCGTCCATTCTCATCTGGAGACGATGGAGAAGAATGGATATATCCGCCGTGATCCGACGAAACCCAGAGCCATTGAGATCATAGATGATAATTTTAATCTGACGCGCAGGGAGTTGGTGAATGTTCCGATCGTCGGTACGGTAACTGCCGGTGAACCGATTTTAGCCGTGGAGAATATCGAGGGGTATTTTCCGATTTCACCGGAATTCCTTCGGAATAAACAGACCTTTATGCTGAAGGTCAAGGGAGAGAGCATGATCAATGCCGGCATTTTATCTGATGATTATATTCTGGTGGAGGAGACGCCGGTGGCTTCCAATGGGGAGATTATCGTAGCGCTTCTGGACGATTCCGTCACGGTGAAGCGTTTCTACAAAGAGAAGGATTTCATTCGCCTTCAGCCGGAGAATGACGCGATGGAACCGATTCTCGTTCCTGCCAGTTCCTCCTTTTCCATAGTGGGGAAGGTGATTGGACTTTTCCGTTCTATGAGATAGGCACGGTGATTTTCATAGATAAAAGAAAAAATAACAAAAATGTAGAAAACATACTTGACAAATAGGAAATATAGGAATATATTATATAAGAACAAACATACTAATCAAGTAGGAATAATAAGGCGAATGAAAAGAGGTATTATTATGGCTAACGTTTATAAAGGGTTATTAGGACTTATCGGAAACACTCCTCTGGTAGAGGTGGAGAATGTGGAGAAGGAACTGGGCCTGGAGGCGACGATTCTTGTGAAGCTGGAATATTTTAATCCGGCCGGAAGTGTGAAGGACAGGATCGCGAAGGCGATGATTGACGATGCGGAGGAAAAAGGGCTTTTGAAAGAAGGTTCTGTTATCATTGAACCAACCTCTGGGAATACGGGTATCGGACTGGCCTCCATCGCGGCGGCGAAGGGATATCGCATCATCCTGACGATGCCGGAGACGATGAGCGTGGAGAGAAGAAATATTTTAAAGGCTTACGGTGCGGAAATCGTCCTGACAGAAGGCGCGAAAGGGATGAAGGTGGCTATCGAAAAAGCAGATGCACTGGCTGCTGAGATTCCGAATAGCTTTATCCCGGGCCAGTTTGTGAATCCGGCGAATCCGGCGATTCATAAGGCGACCACGGGTCCGGAGATCTGGAAGGATACCGATGGAAAGGTAGACATTTTCCTGGCAGGCGTCGGCACAGGCGGAACACTGACAGGTGTGGGAGAGTATCTGAAGGAACAGAATCCGGATGTGAAGGTCGTAGCTCTCGAACCGGCCACTTCCCCTGTACTTTCTCAGGGTAAGGGCGAACCGCATAAGATTCAGGGCATTGGCGCCGGATTTGTACCGGATGTCTTGAATACGGCGAGTTATGCCGAGATCGTTACCGTGGATAATGAAGATGCTGTGTCGACTGGTAATTTACTGGCTAAGAAGGAAGGCATCCTGGTAGGTATATCTTCCGGGGCAGCGCTATATGGTGCTATCGAGCTGGCAAAACGACCGGAGAATAAGGGGAAGACCATTGTGGTCATTCTTCCGGATAATGGGGATCGATATTATTCCACGCCGCTTTTTACAGAGTAAGAGCGCGAGGTACTTTGGGGGCCAGGATTTTGGCCCCTGCTTTTTTAATGAGATATACCTCTGTTTTTTTGTTGAGAAATGCATTGTCTGTTTCTTCATTTTTTGCTATAGTAGAGAACAGTGAGCCCATTTGGTTTCTAAAAGACAGGTTCGCTGACCTGCGTGCGAAATAGAATGGCAAGATTAGAAGAAAGAAGGCATGATGATAATGAAGAAACTGACAAAATGGCTTGTAATGGCATGTCTGATTACGGCGTGTCTGGCTTTTTGCAAGATGCCGGTATCGGCATCATCTCACAAAGCTGGAGAGGTCATTTATTCGAGTTGGGGATATAAGGCTGGCACCTATGATTCTGAGGGACAGATTCAGTTTCGTCCCTGTAAGAAGAATTATAAGGGACATTCCCCTGCAACGGTGAATGCGGATGCTTTACAAACGCTCTGTGCCTTAAAGAGAAAGAAAACGATTGTGATTCCTTCTGGATCGAGCGTGGAACTGGCTTCCACGGTGCATATTAACAGTAATACGACCATCATTGCTACAGGGGCAGATATTTACATATCAAAATCAGGCAGCGGAGTACTCAATAATCTGCCGACAGCGGTTAATTATCAGTCCATCGAGAATGTGATCATTGATGGCGGAACATGGAGGACTACGGATAAAACGCACCAATGTACAGTCATCCGTCTTTGCCATGGCAAAAATGTGGCAGTAAAAAATGCAAAAGTAGTCGGCAATTATCAAAGCCACTGTATCGAACTGATCGCCATGAAGAAAACGACGATAGAAGGGTGCAGGCTTACGGTGCAGGGGAAGAAAGATAAGAATTCTGTTGAGGAAGCTCTTCAGATTGATGTGGCATCACCGACAACGGCGCCGGGCCTTCTTGCGACAGGGACGTTTCATGGCACGGCATATGGCGGAACAAAATACGTACAGGGACAAACCTGCAAAAACATCAAGGTTTTGAATTGTTATATCAAGGGAAGCCGTGGCCTGTGCGCGAATTACACAGAAGTAAATGGCCAGAAAATTAAAAATAAATTTCACGATAAGATTACGATTCAAAATTGTACCTTGATAGGTACTTCTGCTGAGGGCTGTACCCTCTATAATACTTTGCGTGCCACCGTAACGGATAATACGATCCGGACGACCAGCACGAGAAGGACCAGATCTTATTCTGTGGGATTGAATATCACGATTCAGGGCGTAGCTTCTGCCAGTATGATGAAAAAGTCGAATATTGTGGTCATGAATAACAAGGTAAAAGGGTATCGCCAGGGCATACAGATTGTGAGTCGTTCGAGTTCCAGGTATCAGAAAACGACGGTGAAGAATAATGTGTGTTACGCGACGAACAAAGCTAACGCCCTGTTGATTTTAAGTGTAAATTCAGTCAAAAAGTCAGGAAATAAGCTGAAAACGAGATAGACG
>JAJQDO010000326.1 GCA_021202175.1 Clostridiales bacterium
GAAGAGACTAATCGAGAAACGTCGGAATTTTCCTAGTACTACGACGGAAGACGGGCATATGTCATGAAAAGATACGAGATTTTATTTTTCGCACTTTACAAGAAAATTAAATTTAGCCTAAATATATTGACTTTTCGGGCAATTGGTATAAAATAATAGTTGTATAGTTATGCGATTATGAAGATGTAATGTATTTTTCGCAGAATGTAACCATCTAAGAAGTAATTTATCCTCGCAGAAACACCAGATGACAGCAGAGATTCCGTCGAAAAGCAGACATGAAATAGAGATGGAGGGAATGAGAAGGGGTATGAGACAGCGAGTGAAAGGGGCGAGTGCTTTTGAAAGTGAGAAAAGATTTCATAATTCGCGAAATTGCAGGTGAGATTGTTATTATTCCTGTTAATGAAGCGGCAGTACATTTTCAGGGGATTATGAGCTTAAACGAAAGCGGTAAACTCCTTTGGGACAGACTTCAGGAGGATGTGTCGGAAGATACATTGATTGCGGCACTTCTGGAAGATTATGATACCACACATGATGTTGCGAAGCATGACGTTTCGGTGTTTTTGGATCAGTTACGCAAACAGAACATCTTGCAGGAAACGGAATGAATGGGAGGGCAAAAATATGAAACGTGAACGAGTTCGTTACTGTTCCAGATCGCCAAACAGGAACAGAATGAAAACATTAATTCAATTCGATATCGATATAATTAGAATTGAGTACATTAAAAAACAACAAGAGGAGGAAGGATAATGCGAAGTAAATTATCTAAGTTTGTTGCTTTGATGCTGACATTTGTCATGTGCTTGAGTATGGCTACGTCGGCATATGCGTCTTCCAGAGGTTCTAAGGGAGGCAACAGTGACAAAAACAAACCCGGCTCCAGTCAGAGTGAGGCAAGCAGTAGCACTGAAGAGAGCAGTTCTGCCAGTTCCGAGACTACAATGACTGTGGTGGAGGATGAGACCACCGTGGAGGATAGTTCTTCACTGCGGGCCAGCACTTATGCGCTGACCACCGCCAGCGATGACGGAACCAGCACAACAGCAGATGAATCGGATAGTACCACCCTGAAATATTTCCCGGTGACAATGTACGACTATGATTCGGACACCATCAATGCCGCTACCCATCAGGCAGAGGTGGATGAGGCTTTGGACGGGGATGGCATCAGCAGTCTGACCCAGTGGAATGGGCTGTATTTCAGTTCGGGTAATCCGGGCACTACGGCAAGCTATTCCTATAGCTATGATTTGGACGAGGCAGTCACCGCATGGGTGCCCGTCTCTTTGGACGACATTGACTCCAGCAGCACTTATGTTCTTGTTAGCTATCGTGGACAGGCGTTGACTGGTACTACTAGTAGTATCACCGGTACTGCCACCGGCACCTCCGCTGGTGCTAACATTGATGAGGACAACACGGTGATGAGTTCTGCCACCGCTTGGACGATTACCAAGACCAGTAGTGGATATACCATCAGTGCTACTATCAGCGGCAGCACTCGCTATATTACGGTTGGCAACAACTCCGGCTCCACAAGCACCAGTTCTACTACCCTGACCATCAAGGAGACTAGCTATGGCGATAACAGCGTCTCTATCGGTAATAGTGGAGGTTCTTACTGGCTGAATCAGAATGGCGGTTCCAGCGGTACTACTTATACAGGCTACGGCACTGATGGTAGCAGCGACGACGGCAGCCGCTTCTATATCTACAAGCTGGATACCGTCTCCACAGGTACGGCCACCACTGACGCTCTGAACTATGCCAACTGGAACTACTACACCGGCAATAGCCTGGCATACACCGGCTATTCTACCACCGGTACCGGCAACTGGCTCTATTCTAACATAGCTTCCAGTTCTCTGGACAGCAGTGGTAACATCGTGTTCAATGCAAGCGATGCAAGCAGCATTCTGTTTGACAGTGATTCCTCTGTCAAGACCGTCTACACCAATGTGGAGATGCCTTTCGTCTATGACAGTGATAGTAGCACCTACACTTTCGATTCAGCTCAGTATGGCGTGTATTTCAATGAAGATTCCACACAAGGCTCCACAACCGCGCAAAGCAATGGACGACTTTACTGGACAGAAACTACGCAGAAGCTGGATAACGACAAAAAGAGCACGGTAGAAACAGTATGGGCACCTTATGATGCAACAGAAAATGTAGGCTCCGGCCAGAATGGTTCCAGCTATGACACCATGAATTACCACTTCGGTATGAAGGCCACCATTCCTTTCACCATGACTACTACCGGAAAACTGAACGATGCGGATTCGACTTCTGACGATATCGAGTTCTCCTTCTCTGGTGATGACGATGTATGGGTTTACATTGATGGCACACAGGCAATAGACCTTGGCGGTATCAAAAATAGACTGAGCGCCACCATCAACTTTGCAGACAATATCGTGACAGTGACCGCTGCAGATAATGGTTATAGCAGCGCAGGTACTATTGGCGATGCAAACGAAGACACCGCTACTAATCTGGTGGCAAACGGCTGGACTTATACCTCGAATGGTACGTCTTCTACCTATACGCATGCTCTGTTCAATGACGACGACAGCACCGGCCTGATCAACATGACTAGAGAGACCTTTGCAGCCTCCTCCAGCCATGAGCTGTCTGTTTTCTATCTGGAGCGCGGCGCAGGCTCTTCCAATTGTAAGATTGAGTTCAACCTTCCGGTTTATGATTATGTTTCTGTAACCAAGAACATCACCCAGTCCATCACCAGCGACGGAGAAATCTCAGACTTGACGGATGAAGAGCAGGCGGTCATCGACAACGTGAGCTTTGGCTTCACCCTGTATCATGACGGCGAAGTGGTGAGTGGCGCGACATATTCTATCCTGAATGTGGACGGACAGTCTGTGGGTACCGGAACGACCGACAGCAGCGGTCACTTCACTCTCCAGAATGGGCAGACCGCCCGGTTTGTTACACAGTTTGATAGTGATGATACCTGGTATGTAGTGGAAGATGAAAAGACGGGCTACAGCACGTCGCCTGGCTGGGCTTACACCAGCACTGGCGCAAATGCGGCGATAGAGACTGCCGCCGAAGACGGCCTCACCAGTGATAAGGTACATATCGTTGGTGGCGACGAATCTGAGGATTCCATCCACTTTACCTGCAATAATTACCTGAGCGTGACCATCCCGAACCCCGGCATCCTGACGGAGGACGAGGAGATCGTCATTGACTACGGCCTGTCCGTGGAAATCGACGTGCTTTCCAACGACCTGTACCGTGCGGACGAGGTGACGGTTATCGGCATCGACAAGTACGACAGTTCCAAGACCTATGCCCTCGGCAATGGCGACGATAACAGCGAGACCTCCAGCATCGGAGAAGTGACTACTGTCACCGGCACTTACGGCACCGCGACCCTGAATTCTGACGGATCCATTACTTATCAGTTGACCAGTCAAATGACAGGCGTGGAGGTTCTGGTCTACGAGGTGAAGCTGACCGGTTCTGAGACGGATGCGGCTGGCACCACGACCACAAAAACTGTTTATGGTACCGGTAAAGTATATATTATCCCGGCCACCATTATGTACTATGAAGAGGATTTTGGTGGACTGACATTTGAGGACGGTAAGCTAAAATCAGCAAATGGCTTTGTCACTTTTTCTACTTCTTCCAAGAATACTTCTGGCTGGCAGGTCGTAGGTACTGCCGAAACGGATCCTCAGGAGCCTGGTGTAGTAGGAACTCTGACCGACAGCACCTATGGTTCTGATGTAGCTTATCTAAGCGATGGAGAGGACAGCAACGGATCGAGTTTGTATGTTGATACAAGCACTGGTTGGGCGTCCTTCACTTATAACTTCACCGGCACGGGAACTACTGTGTTTGCTCGCACGACGAACAATTCGGGGACGATTGCTGTGACCGTGAAGGACAGCGAGGGAACCGAGATTTCGAATCTGGTACGAGATACCAGCTACAAGAACTGGGAGACCTATACACCTAGCAGCACCAGCACCAATTATGCAACACTTTACAATATTCCTGTGTTCACCTGGACGGCCTCGGATTACGGATATGATTATGACACCTATACAGTGACGGTCACTGTTTATAAGGCAACTAATGATAACGGATACGGCAAAGACTTTTGGCTGGATGGTATCCGCATTACCAATTCGTTGAACGAGAATGATACCTATGTAAGTATAGCCAACTCCGCCTACGCTACCGACGGTGAGAGTGGCATGACCTACGTCACCTTGCGTAACAAGCTTTTGACGGAGTCTACCTATCTTAAATATACAGACAATGAGGAGGGCGTGCTCACTTGGAACGATGACGGCTTTGTGGTATTCACCGACACTGACGGTACGGTGGATACCGCTGACACTTACCAGAGCGATGGCCCCAAGGAAGAGGTCTATCTGGCAAAGGGTCAGAGCGTGACATTCTCTTTGGCTAACTGGGATGCTGACTCCTATGACTTGTATTTGGGTATGAAGGCACCTACTGGCTCTGGTACCGTCACGGTTGGTAGCACTTCCATCAGCGTAAAGAATGCCACCGACTGCTATTATGAGATTAGCGACTACGGAACCATCTCCACTGCTGAGGATGGAACGAAAGTCGTGACTTTCACCATCACCGCCACTAGCGATGCCATCATTTCCCTGACTAATATCAAGGTGACTGGCAATGCAGACTTCGTCATTGTGGCACAGGAAGATGAAGAGGTCATTGGTGACAGTAACGAAGACGAGGAAGCAGTGTCCGAAGAGACAGAGACTGAAGAGACGGAAGCAGTGTCCGAAGAAACAGAGACTGAAGAGACAGAAGCAATGTCCGAAGAGACGGAAGATGTGACCGGAGAGAACGGGATTACGACTGAGGAGAGCGAGTTCGCAACCGATGAAACTGAGACTGCCGCTGCTGAGGAGGTTGCCGCTGAGGAAGATTCTTTGGCAGCCACTGATTCTGCAGAAGACAGTGGAGAGGAGGTAAACGAATGAAAAGACCTTATGTAGCACCACAGCTTGAGGTTGAGGTGTACGAGCTGAGCACATCCATCGCTGATAACTGTGGCATTACTGTTGACAATGGTCCAAAAATGGAGTCGATAGGCGAAACAGGCTGTTCAAGCTATTATGATACATTTGATGATGATCCGATGCCGGCGTCTGATTACAACGTAAATTTCTACAATAGTGAAGTTTGCGACTGCTACACCACTGGCTCCGGCAATTACTGGACATCCTGATTGATATACTTAAACCTGAACAGGTCGTAAAACAGGCGGAGGCCGGCAGGAAATCTGCCGGCCTCTTTTTATGAGGCAAGAAAATGGAAATTAAGATGAGCTTGGGCGGCATCCACTTCCTGTTCACATCGGAACGGCCCATCCGGGTAGGACAACAATTTGATTCCTTTCTGGACGACCTGGAGGCTATCCCCGACCTGACCGTTCCCTTTCTGTGGGACTGGGCAGATAGCCGGACCGCCACAACGCCCCTGCGGGGGAAGGATTTGCAACAGCATTATTATGCCGAGGACGGCCTGCGCTTTTGCCAGACCTGGGGCGGCCCCAAGGGCTATATTGCCAGCACAGTCTACACGCCGGATTTTCGCACACTGAAATGCTATGTCAACCAGGAGCCGTTTATTAACCCACTCAATGATCTGACTACCTTGATTCGTTACATGCCAATGCGGGAGATATTTCAGTATTTTGGTGTGATTTTTTTCCATGCGGCTCAAGTTGAGATAGATAGAAAAGGAATTTTGTTCACTGCTCCATCCGGTACAGGAAAAACGACGCAGGCAAAATTGTGGCAGAAGTTTAGAGGTGCGGAATTGATTTGCAATGATCGAACGTTGGTTCGAAAAACGAGCGAAGGGTGGTGTACTTATGGCTACCCTGTGGATGGATCTGCACCGGTACGGAGTGGAAGAGTGCTTTCACTGGGTGCTGTAGTGTTACTGGAGCAGGCACCGGTAAATGAGCTGGTCTGCCTGTCGGCGGCGAAAGCTGTGGCCCATCTGGTGAGTCAGATGGTTATCGACGTGTGGAATGTTGAAGCTCGCACCCGAGCGGCAACGCTGGCGCTGGCATTGCTTCAGGATGTGCCGGTGTGTCTGCTTCGCTGTACGCCTGACGAGGGCGCAGTGAGATGTTTGGAGTGTTGGTTGAATGAGAAGGAGGTATTTTGAAATGTCAGATATTCGGGATCGGTTATGGGAAAAGGCCGGACGAATGGGCGTGCCTATTATCGGCGTGTTTGAACTACTGCCTACATGTAACCTGGCCTGCAAAATGTGTTATGTGCGCAAAAGTTGGGATGAGGTGCAGCAGATGGGCGGCCTGTTGGACAAGCATCGTTGGATGGAACTGGCGAAGGAGTGCTGTGACCTGGGGATGCTCTATCCGCTGATTACCGGCGGAGAGCCGTTCCTGTATCCAGATCTCCGGGAGGTTATGACAGGAATGCTGAATATGGGGATGCAGTTCAGCTTGAACAGCAACGGTACCTTAATCGACAGGGAAACCGCCGCATGGCTGAATAAGCATTTGCCTGTCCGAATCAATATTACTCTCTATGGAGCCAGTGAGGAGAGTTATCAGGCACTTTGCGGCAATGGGGACGCTTACCGCCGGGTTTGCAATGCGGTCCAATGGTTGCGGGAATATCATGTTCCAATCAAATTCAATACCAGCCTGACACCATATAACGTAGGTGATTTGAAAAAAATGATGGAGTTTGCGAAAAAAGCGGAAGCCCCTATCCAGGTAGCCAGCTATATGTTTCCACCGGTTCGACGGGACGCCAGTCAAATTGGTCAGAATGACCGGTTGACGCCGGAGGAGGCAGGATTTGCCCGCGTGAAGGCAGATTATCTTCAGGCGGAACCAGATTGGTTTTTGGGCCAGGCGCGGCGTTTTTCTCGTTTCGTACCCTTGGATAAGCTCCCGCCGGAAAAGCCCAATGGGGGAATGCGGATGCAGTGCCGAGCCGGGTATTCATCCCTATGGATTGACTGGCAGGGGAATATCTCCAACTGCGGTATGTATGGCTCTGTCACAAGGCCTATTGGAGAACATCAGCTTGCGGAGTTATGGAACGATCTGCGGAGTGAGACAAAAACTGTGCGTTATCAGGCACGCTGTACGACCTGTCCCAACCAGTGGCTCTGCCACTCCTGCATTGCTATGGTTTACAGTGAGTGTGGCGATGACGGCGGTACACCAGAATACCTTTGTAAGATGGGGGAGGCATCATCCCGTTATTATCGAGAATTTGCGGAAAAATATTATCCAAAGGAAGCGGCAGAAATCTTTTCAAAGGAAGCGATTTCTGCAGACAGAGAAGAAATATTGCAGCCTAATGGGAATAGCTGCGGTATCGACGATTTTTAAATACAAAAAGAAAAGAGGTTACTATGAAATATTTTCCAAAGCGACTGCTTGCAGTGACATTATCTATTGTTCTTTTACTAACCTGCAGCTTTTTCTCAGTCTTTGTTGTTGATGCAGCAGACGAGGAAAGTACAGTTATGGTTACGGACGATGATTTAACTTATGTGGTCGATCTGGAAGAACCATCCTCATGGGGCGCTACGCCGAATGAGGAACAGCTCTGGTACATGAAGCAGGGCTTGGCAGCGTTCGTCCATTTTGGCCCGAACACTTTCAACAATGTGGAATGGGGAGAAAGTTACGGCACGACCGACCCCAGCGAAATTTTTACGCTCAGTGAGGATTTCGACGCTTACACTATGGTCAAGGCACTCCAGGATGCAGGATTTTCCCGTATTATCGTGACGGCCAAGCATCACGACGGATTCTGCATTTGGCAAAGCGCCTACACGGACTACGATATGGGCTCTGTGGACTACAAAGACGGTGAGGGCGACATTCTGGCAGAGATTTCCGAGGCCTGCACTTACTACAACATGGATATGGGGATCTACCTTTCCCCCTGGGATATCCATGAAGACTATTACGGCTGCTTTGGAGATGACAACGATACGGAAAATTATGCCGGTTATACAGACTATAATGAACTTTACATCGCATGGATCACAGAAATCTGCACTGCGACAGATGAAGACGGGAATTATCTTTACGGCAATAATAATCCAGATAGGCGTTCTGATCGTTTTGTGGAGTGGTGGCTGGATGGGGCGCAAGGCTCTACCAACCACACGCAGACTTATGATTGGACGGGGATTCTGAGTGCAATTCGGGCTACAAATCTTAATTGCCAGATTTTCGGCACCCATGCTGCAGGAAACGGTGTGAATGAATCTGATGCTGCTTTAACCAGCACAGGCGGTATTCACTGGATTGGCAATGAGAATGGCTACGCATCGGATGAAACGTGGGCCAAGGTAACTGCAGGGGAAAATTACGAAAATATGCGTACCACCGACAGTAGCGGACAGTATGTTATTCAGGGAGAGTCTGACGGAGACACTTGGTCGGTGCCGGAGGCAGATACAACCATACTCTCCGGCGGCTGGTTCTGGAGTGAAAGCAAAGCGTCCACGCTGCGCTCTTTGTCTGCACTGGGAGACATTTATTTCAATACCGTGGGACATGGAGCTACCCTGCTACTGAATGTCTCGCCGGACGATACCGGCTCCGTTCCGGACGAGCAGCTGGAGCGGACTGCGGAATTTGCAACAGCAATCAGCGAGACCTTTGATGAGGACTTTACCAAAGCGGACGGTGTGACGGCCAGTGCTTCCTCCGTCTGGGGCAATTCTACAGAGTATGCTGCATCCAATGTGCTGGATGAGATTGCAGACGGAGAAACCTACGATGAAACTTATTGGGCACCAGCAGAAGGAGAAAGCTCGGGTATTATCGAAATCGACTTCGGCCAGACCCGTATCTTCAACGTGGTCTCTCTGGAGGAATACATACAGAAGGGGCAGTGTATCTCATCTTTTATGGTTGAATATAAAAATGTATCTGGAGAATGGGTGGAATTCGCCTCTGGCTCTACTATTTCGTCTATGCGGCTGTGCCGCAACAATACGGTAGCAGGTTCTGCCATCCGCATCACGGTGGAGGCTGTGGACGAGGACGCCGTCCCCATGCTCGTCAATGTGGGCGTTTACAAGGCGACGGATAGCTTTGCGTTGGATGATGGTACGGTGGATTACTGCATCCATGAAAATACCGAGCTGCAGAATGTTGTAGATGTCACCTGCACAACTGACGGATATACTGGTGATCTGTACTGCACAGACTGCGGGGAACTTCTTGAGGAGGGCAGCATCATCCTGGCAACTGGTCACAGCTATGAGGTGACGGACTCAAAAGAAGCCACCTGCGAGGAGGATGGCTATATCACCTATATCTGCTCCGTTTGTGGTGACAGCTATACAGAGACGGTTGCGGCAATCGGGCACACTTGGGACTCCGGCACGGTGACAAAGGAGGCCACAACGGAGGAAGAGGGTGAGCTTACCTATACCTGCACTATTTGTGGTGAAGTGAAGACAGAAACCATTGACAGAGTGTTGAAGGTACCGAGTGTGAGTGTATCAGTTTCGATTAATTCCAGCGGGAAGTTGTCCTTCATGGGAACTTATGAAGATTATGAGAACAGCGAGGACTATTATACGGTCACCTCCCATGGCCTTGTCTATATGCTTACGGCCAAGCTGAATTATAAGGTGCTGACCGTAAATACGACTGGTCGTACCCGTGTGAATTTTAGCAAATATTCAGATACTGGCAACTTTACCTATAGCATTACGCCAGATAGTAACGGTGCAAAATACACAGTCCGTGCATTCCTGGCATACACAAATGCGAATGGAAAGACAGTCTATGTTTACTCAGACCCGATTGTAACGAGTTTGAATGCTTTGAAATAGAAGGGGATTGATCATGCGAAAAGATTATCTGAAATGCGTGGCGACGGTTTTGTTGGTTGCGGTCTTGCTACTCAACAGCATAAGCATTACGGCAGTAGCTGCGGAGGGGGATACACAGGAAGCGACACAGCAGGAGACTGTGGAGTTGAATGAAGCGGATATAGACGATTCTTCAGCGGAAATTGACAGTGTAATTGCCAGTGGAACCTGGGAGGATAACGAAAACCTCACTTGGAGCTTGAGTGAGGATTATGTTCTGACAATCAGCGGGAGCGGCGTGATGCCCGATTTGGAATGCTATGGTGATGCTCCCTGGTATGATTATCGGACTTCCATTTTGACTGTGGTGGTGGAAGATGGCGTTACAGGCATTGGAAGCTATGCGTTCTACAACTGTACATCACTTGTCTCTGTAAACATCTCTAACGACGTGGAGACGATTGGTGAGTATGCATTTTCTAAGTGTACGAAACTTACGGAAGTCGTGCTGCCGGAAAACCTTACCAGTATCGAAACTGATCTGTTTTATGGGTGTACTGCATTGGTATCTGTGACAATCGGAAACAATGTCACTACCATCGGTGACGGAGCCTTCGGTTCCTGTACTAGCCTGAGTGCAGTTTATTTTCCAGCAGCAGTAGACTCATTTGGTAATCAGGTTTTTTACAAATGCACAGCGCTGACTGCAATCAATGTAGATGAGGGGAACAACGCATTCTGTTCCGTGAACGGCGTGCTTTACGACAAAGCCGTGGAAACAGTAGTTTGTTGTCCAGCTGGGATGAGCAACTATACATTTCCAGATGATGTGATAGCTATAGACGATTTTGCTTTTGAGTATTGCAGTGGTCTGAGTGAAATTACAATTCCCGACACGGTGGTCACTATAGGGGAATCTGCTTTTGCCCAATGTACCGGCTTATCGGAAATCGCAATTCCAGATAGCGTAGTCACAATCGGCGAAGATGCTTTTTATAGTTGCACCTCTCTAATTAATGCAACGATGAGTAACAATGTGACAAAACTGGAAAGCTACCTTTTTTATAACTGTACAGAATTAGAGAAAGTGGTTATAGGAGACAGCATAACATCAATAGGCAGCTACGCTTTCACCGGTTGTTCTGCTCTGACAGATATCAATATGCCAGAGGATCTTGTTAAAATCGGCATCGGCGCTTTCCGTGGAACCGGTCTGACAAGTCTTACTTTTCCGAATAGCGTCACATCAGTAGGTAGTAGCGCATTCTACAATTGTACTTCACTGGAAACAGTAGAAGTGGGCTGTGGGTTAACTTCGCTCAGCGCATATTTGTTTCAGGATTGCACCTCATTGAGTATAGTGATGATTCCAACAAGTGTCACGACGATTGAAAACTATGCGTTTGAAGATTGCGACAGCCTGACGGATGTGTATTACGGTGGCTCAATCGAGCAATGGAATGCAATTGCAGTTGGTCTGCAAAATTCCTCTCTGACAGAGGCGGTTGTTCATTACGGGACTTTGACGGTTCCCTCTGTGAGCCTGGCAGTAACTGCTAAGGACAATGGAAAACTATCCTTTGTCGGGACGTTTGACGATTACGAAAATCAGAATGCTTATTACACAGTTACTTCGCACGGCATAGTCTATTGCCTGACAACAAAGTTGAATTATAAGGTGTTGACCGTAAATACAATTGGACGTACCCGTGTGAATTTTAGCAAATATTCAGATTCCGGCACATTTACCTATAATATTACACCCGACAGCAAGGGTGCTAAATACACCATCCGGGCCTTTCTGGCCTACACAAACGCAAACGGCAAAACCGTCTATGTCTATTCTGACCCGATTAGTGGTTCCTACAATAGCTTATCAGTTCAGTAGGCGGAGCTGTTGTAAAAACACAATATTGCAGTCAAAAACTGATTTAGAGAGGGCAGCGGGCGATTCCGCTGCCCTTAATAGTGTGCGAATATCTGGAGTTTGAACACCATTTTCACCGTACAAGAGGAGATGTACATTAGGAATGCAGCGCGGAAAATAGTTTTTCTCAAAGAAATTTATTTTTTTAGTCAAGGCTAAAAATAGTTGAAATGATATGACAAATAATTTCCATTTTCATCCTGTCCAGTAACAAACTCCTTGCAATCACACGCCTTTTTCTATATAATAAATGCACACCAAAGATAACTATAAAAATGAGACACGATCCATCATTAGTTTTCGGAGGTGAGTATATGGCAGACGATTTAAAAACAGCGAAGCATACAGCGAAGGACAGCGTATTTGCGGACTTATTTCAGGATAAAAAATACCTGCTGCAGCTGTATCAGGCCTTGCATCCAGAAGATACAAAGGCCACGGAAGATTCCCTGATGAATGTTACGATTCATAATGTGCTCCTTAACGGCCAGTATAACGATCTGGGATTTTTGGTCAACAATAAGCTGTTGATCCTGGCAGAGGCACAAAACACATGGACGATGAATATCATCGTGAGAGCGTTATTGTATCTTGTGCAGACCATACAGGAATATCTGATCAGCGAAGGAGCGGACCTGTATGGCAGTAAAAAGGTGCCTTTGCCGGAAACGGAGCTTTATGTGATCTTTACCGGCGAGCGGGTACATAAGCCGGATACGGTAACGCTCAAGGAGGAGTTTTATAAGAAGAAGACGTCAGCTCTGGATGTCACGGTAAAAGTACTTTATGGTACAGTGCATCCAGATAAAACGAAGGGCGAGGATATCATCGGACAGTACGTGGCCTTTACGAAGGTCTTTAATGAACAGGTGCATATAATTGGCTGGACGAGAGAAGCTGTAGTCGAGACCATTCGAATCTGTAAGAACAGGGACATTTTGAAAGACTATCTGATTAGCAGGGAAAAGGAGGCTATGACAATTATGCTGGATATATTATATGACCCGGATACAATTTTAAAGAATCATATTGCCAGTGAGAAAAAGATTGCAGCAGAAGAAGCGAGGGAAGAAGCGAGGGAAGCAGCCGTTCGAAGAATGCTGCGTGATGGTAAATTGCCTCATGAGGATATAGCACTTTATGAAGATGTTCCTGTTGAAAAAGTACGGGAAATCGAAGATAAGATGCTGGCAAATGTTTAGACTTAGATATTTTAAGAGAGTATAAATCTGTATACCGTAAGAAGTTATTAGAGATATTAATTTGATTGAAGTAATCGGAGAGGATGGAAAATCCATTCTCTCCGATTTGTGTGTGAGAATGATGAGGTACTATGAAACATCTATCCTTTTTGCGGCTTCACTAATGGAAATGAGACCATCCTGGACCAATTGAATGAGCAACTCGGTTAAATCATCCTGAATAACAATGATCGTTATGTAAAGATTAAGAAAATAATATGTAAAAAATCATGGCGAACATTGCGGAGGGCATTGTTAAAATCGCAAATGCGTGGTAAAATATCTTAATCTGGCAAGCCGGATAAAAGTGAAGGATAAGATTACACAGTGCGTTTTATACAGAGTGCCGGGAACACCCAGGTCTGAATGAGACTTTACAGACTGTGTCAATCGAGTCATGAAAATGATTCATGAAAAATGGATTATCTTTGAGTAACAACATATGAATTCAGAAATGGAGGTATGATTATGGAAAAATGGAAATGTACAGTATGTGGTTATATTCATGAAGGACCGTTGCCGGAAGATTTTGTCTGTCCGCGCTGTAAAAAAACAGCCAGTGTTTTTGAGAAGGTTGAGGAAGCTCCGGCAAAGAATCGTTATGCCGGTACCAAGACAGAGAAGAATCTTTGGGAAGCTTTTTCCGGCGAATCTCAGGCCCGTAATAAGTACACCTTCTTTGCCAGTGTTGCGAAAAAGGCCGGTTTTGAACAGATTTCCGAGCTGTTTTTAAAGACTGCTGCTAATGAGAAGGAACACGCGGAACTCTGGTTCAAGGCTCTCGGAGAGATCGGCGATACCGCGGAGAATCTGCTTCACGCTGCGGAGGGAGAAAATTACGAGTGGACAGATATGTATGACCGGATGGCCAAAGATGCTGATGAGGAAGGTTTCCATGACCTTGCTGAGCAGTTCCGGGGCGTTGCGGCGATCGAGAAGAGCCATGAGGAACGCTATCGCAAGCTGTTGCACAATGTAGAGGCGAAGGAAGTCTTTGAAAAGAGCGGTGTGACCTTATGGGAATGCCGTAACTGCGGACATATGGTGCTGGGAACGAAGGCTCCGGATGTTTGCCCGGTATGCGCGCATCCTCAGTCCTACTTCGAAGTGAGGAAAGAGAATTATTAACCTGAATTCCCGGGAACAAATTGTAACTACAGCTAGTTCTAACCACTTCTT
>JAJQDO010000280.1 GCA_021202175.1 Clostridiales bacterium
CGGAGTGGTCAAAAAATTCGTTAGCGACTGGTAAACTTTTTCATTGACATTTACATAAAACTGCTATTCCATGAAAAGCAATTTACAACAATAATCCCCAGCAACCGTAAAAAAATACGGTTGATTTTGCATTCGATATATGTATATAATATAAACGATATTTAGGATTAAAGAATCGTTTTCTTAATGAAATGACGAAACCAGGTACCTGATTTACCCACATCAATATTATTTTACAACATATACCATTTATAATATTTCATTATATCCTATAACATTTTGTAATTTCTATTATCTGAAAGGAGGCTGTGCTCCTCTTGTCATCTCTATGCTGAAGAAGAGCACCAAATAGAATCATGAAAGAAACAAAACAGCTGGAATTTAAAGAAGACATTACCAATACCTTTCTGAAAACCGTAAGTGCTTTTTCAAATTATGATGGCGGGGATATTATTTTTGGTGTAGATGATGAGGGCCATGTGAGGGGATTACCAGATGTAAAGCAATCATGTCTGAATATTGAAAATAAGATTAACGACAGTATATCGCCACAACCGAATTATACATTGAAGGTGCAAAAAAATAAGACCATAAAACTTACAGTAAAAAGCGGAACCCATAAACCATATTTATATAAATCAAAAGCATTTAAACGAAATGATACCGCAACCATCGAAGTCGACACATTAGAATTATCACGGCTGATTCTGGAAGGGAAAAATATCAGATTTGAAGAGCTTCCTTCCAGAAATCAAGATCTGACCTTTCATACTTTAGAACATAAATTAAAAGAAAACATCCGAATTGAAAATTTCAATCTTGATACATTGAGGACTTTAAATCTGTATGACGGAGTCAAAGGCTATAGCAACGCGGCAGCGATTTTATCGGATATGAATCAATTTCCGGGTATAGATATCATAAAATTCGGCGAAAATATCAACATTATTCAAAAGCGGGCAACGTATTCCAATATTTCCATTTTGAGCGCATATGAAAAAACATTGGAGGTGTTTGAGGATTATTATGTATATGAAGAAATACAGGGCGCAAAAAGAGAACCGATGGAAAAGATTCCAGAAGCAGCTTTTCGGGAAGCAATTGCCAACGCCTTAATTCACAGGTTATGGGATGTAGAATCGCAAATACGAGTTATGATGTTCAATCATAGAATTGAGATTATTTCTCCCGGCGGATTGCCCTCTGGAATCACAAAGGAAGAATATCTGACAGGAAAGATATCCGTATTAAGAAATCCAATTCTTGCAAATGTGTTTTACCGATTGGGAATCGTAGAAATCTTTGGTACTGGAATTATCAGAATCAAACAGATTTATGAGGAAAGTGCTGCGAAACCAGATTTCGAAGTATCAGAGAATACCATCAAGATTACGCTTCCACTATATGAACCTGACATGAATCTGTCAGCAGATGAAAAACAGATATACAGATTATTAAGCAAAACAATGTTAAAGCCTATCAGCGAGATTACACCTTACGTGGACTTCGGAAAAACAAAGACATCGCAATTGCTAAAAGAAATGTGCGATAAGGGCGTCATTGTCAGGGAAGGAAGAGGAAGAGGGACAAAATATTCATTAAAATAAAATGAGGACGAAAATAAGGGCAAAAAGGACGGAAAGAATCATAGGGTTTATCATACCCTTTTGAGTTGCTCTCATATATGGAGCGCTCTCCGGTCAGATTCTTTCCGTCCTTTTATCATATCTTATTTAAGATATTTCGCACCATTCGTCCACTCCGTCTCCGTTGATGCCGAACGTCCTTCTTATCATATCTTATTTAAGATATTTCGCACCATCCGTCCACTCCGTCTCCGTTGATGCTGAACGTCCCTTTTTATCATACCTTATTTAAAATATTTCACTATTTAAAGTATTTCACACCGCTCTCAAAAATCTTCTGGTTCCGTTTCGCGTAGATGTTCTTCGCGACATTTTTCCCGATACGCTCGGAGTGCGCCATCTTGCCGAGGACTCGTCCGTCGGGGCTGGTGATGCCTTCAATCGCGTAGTAGGAACCGTTCGGATTATAGCGAACGTCCATGGTCGGCTGGCCTTTCAGGTTGACGTACTGGGTAGCAACCTGACCGTTATCGAACAACTGCCGGATCATCTCCTTGCTAGCAACGAACCTGCCTTCTCCGTGGGAAGCGGGAATCGCGTATACTTCATCGAGCACGGCTTTCTGCAGCCACGGGGACTTATTGGTGACCACTTTGGTGTAAACCATCGTCGAGACATGGCGGCCGATCTCATTGGTAGTGAGGGTCGGCGAAGCTTCTGTCTGCGGAACGATCTCGCCATAAGGTACCAGTCCCAGCTTGATCAGTGCCTGGAAGCCGTTACAGATTCCTAATACCAGTCCGTCTCTCTCATTTAAGAGACGCATGATGGCTTCTTTCATCTTCTCGTTGCGGAAGACGGAAGCGAAGAACTTCGCGGAGCCTTCCGGTTCATCACCAGCGCTGAAACCGCCTGGGAACATGATGATCTGGGACTGGTCGATGATCTTTTCAAATGCATCGACGGAGTCCAGGATATCTGCCTCCGACTGATTCTTAAACACCATCGTCTCCGCTTCAGCGCCCGCTTTCTCAAAAGCTTTGGCGGAATCGTATTCGCAGTTGGTTCCCGGGAATACCGGAATGAATACTTTTGGCACTGCCACTTTATTCTTACACTGATATATCTGTCCTCTGGTATACAATGGCTGCGACATATTGCGGGTTCCCGCCTTGGTCTTCGTCGGGAATACGGATTCCAACGGGGCTTCCCACGCATCCAGCATGTCGTCGCAATAGATCTTCTGCCCTCTGACCTCGATATATTCCTCGTCTGTTACCCTGCCGACAAATGTACATTCCTCTCCGATATTGGTTCCGATATCAGACATATGGGATGACGACACTTCAAGTAAAATAGAACCATAGGCCTTCCTGTTCAGCGTATCCAAAGGCAGGTCATCGAAAATCTTCACACCAAAATGATTGCCAAAGCTCATCTTGCTGATGGCCTCGATCAGCCCGCCTCCACCGATGGCATAAGCAGACACGATCCTGTCCTTTTTCATCATTTTATAAATCTTATCGTATATCTTTGCTACCTTCTCATAATCCGGAATACCGTAGGCGTCAAAAGGAATGTTCACCCAGATCAGGCTATTGCCCGCCTTTTTGAGTTCCGGCGTCACAATATGAGAAGCCTTCGTGTAATCTACCGCAAAAGATACCAGGGTCGGCGGAACGTCGATATCCTCAAAGGAACCGGACATACTGTCTTTGCCGCCGATGGCCGGTATGCCAAAGCCTTTTTGCGCGTCATACGCGCCGAGCAGCGCGGCAAATGGCTTGCCCCAGCGAGCCGGGTCTTCACCCAACCGCTCGAAATATTCCTGGAAGGTCAGACGAATCTTGCGGAAATTACCGCCGGAAGCGACAATCTTGGCAACGGACTCCAGCACCGCGTAGACTGCGCCATGATACGGACTCCAGCTTGACAGATACGGGTCGAATCCGTAAGACATCATCGTCGTCAGCTTGGTCTTCCCTTCCAGTACCGGAAGCTTGGCCACCATCGTCTGGATCGGCGTCAGCTGTGTCTTCCCTCCAAATGGCATCGTCACGGTCGCCGCGCCGATGGAGCTGTCAAACATCTCCACAAGGCCTTTCTTGGAACAAACGTTGAGGTCTCCCAATGTGTCAAGCCACACTTTCTGGACATTCTCCTCTGTCAGTCCTTCCTGTTTCTCATAGTAGCAATCCTTTTCGTCCGGCATCTCCACCACCACACTGGTCTCCTGATGGGCGCCATTGGTATCAAGAAATGCACGGGAAAGGTCCACGATCACTTTGCCTCTCCAGTACATCACCAAACGCTTTTCTTCGGTCACTTCCGCTACCGCCACGGCTTCCAGGTTCTCCTCCGCCGCGTAAGCTAAAAATTGCTCCACATCCGCGGGCGAGAGCACCACGGCCATACGTTCTTGAGACTCGGAAATGGCCAATTCCGTGCCGTCCAGACCAGCATACTTCTTCGGCACCTTATCAAGATCGATATGCAGGCCGTCCGCCAACTCGCCAATGGCTACGGACACCCCGCCGGCGCCAAAGTCATTACATTTCTTAATCAGACGGCTGACCTCCTCACGGCGGAAAAGGCGCTGAATCTTCCTCTCGGTCGGCGGATTACCCTTCTGCACTTCCGCGCCGCAGGTATCGATGGAAGACGTCGTATGCGCTTTGGATGACCCAGTCGCGCCGCCGCAGCCATCGCGCCCGGTACGGCCGCCCAGCAGGACGATGATATCACCAGGATCGGAAGTCTCACGGATGACATTCTTCCGCGGCGCCGCGCCCATGACAGTGCCGATCTCCATACGCTTCGCCACATAACCCGGATGGTAAACCTCGTCCACGAGGCCGGTCGCCAGCCCGATCTGATTACCATAAGAGCTGTATCCTTTTGCCGCGCCCGTGGTCAGTTTCCGCTGGGACAGCTTCCCTTCCATCGTCTCCGAAAGCGGCCGGGTCGGATCTGCGCAGCCTGTGACGCGCATCGCCTGGTAAACGTAAGAACGGCCGGACAGCGGGTCGCGAATCGCGCCGCCGAGACAAGCCGCGGCGCCACCAAAAGGCTCGATCTCCGTCGGATGATTGTGCGTCTCATTCTTAAAACTGATCAGCCACTCTTCCGTCTTATCCTCAAACTCTACCGGAACGACGATGCTGCAGGCATTGATCTCATCACTTTCCTCCAGATTATCCAGAAGGCCGTCCTGTTTCAGCTTCTTCATACCCAGAACTGCCAGGTCCATCAGACAGATAAACTTATCCTTGCGGTCGCCATACACGTCCGCCCTGTCCGCCTTATATTCAGCAAATGTTTTCTCAAAGAGCGGCTTATAGTATCCCTCTTCAAATGTAATATCTTTTAATTCCGTGGAAAAGGTCGTATGACGGCAATGATCGGACCAGTACGTATCCAGCACCCGAATCTCCGTCATCGTCGGATCACGGTCTTCCTCCCCATGATAATAATTCTGAATGTGCAGGAAATCCTTAAATGTCATGGCCAGTCCCAGAGAATCATACAGCGCCTTCAATTCCTCTTCCGGCATATCCTTAAATCCATCAAAAACAGAAACATCCGCCGGTTCTTCATATTCCATGATCAACGTCTCCGGCTTCGTCTCATCCGTCTCCCGGGAGTCGACCGGATTAATGCAGTAAGCCTTGATCCGCTCAAATTCCTCATCCGTGATGTCGCCGTCCAGCACATAAGTGGTGGCAGAACGGATCACTGGCTTCTCCTTCTCGTTAAGAAGCTCCAGACACTGCTGCGCGGAATCCGCTCTCTGATCAAACTGTCCCGGCAAAAATTCCACGCTAAATACCCGGCTGTCTTCTTCCATTGGAAAAGATTCTTCATATACAAAATCCACCGGCGGTTCGGAAAATACTGTGCCCAAAGCCTTATCATACGTCTCCTGCGAAACATTTTCCACGTCATAACGAGTCAGCACTCTGACGTTCCTCACATCCTCCAGAGAAAGGTAAGACTGCAGCTCTTCCGACAGCTCTTTCGCCTTAATCGCGTAATCTGGTTTTTTTTCAACATATACTCTTCTAACCTGCTCCATACTTACCTCCAAAAATATATAAGTATCGTTTCATAATAATGGGTTGCGAAATGATTGCATATCATCGCCCCTAAAGGCAGATGTCAACTCTTATCTGATATAAATCCTATAGAATCATGATAACATTTTTTCAAATACTTTCAAGTTCGATTTTCCTATTTCGCAAAAAATGGTAAGAATGACGAAAATAACTTATCGCGGTGTTGAAACCTTGTCTATTCTGGCAAATACCGCTTAAATAAGCCATATTTCAGCTAAAAACACCAGGTTTTACTGAAGAGCCCCATATTTCGCAGATAAAAATAACCCCTGCAGGATAACCATAATCCCGCAAGGGTCTCACTCATTCAAAATAAACTTTCAATGCTTCAACAACCTTCTGCTCCATATCAGACGCTGTCTTTTTATCCTTTGCGCTGACCGAGATGTAGGTCTTAAGCTTTGGTTCCGTACCGCTCGGGCGCACCACCACAGAGCAGTTGTCATCCAGCAGATATTTCAATACATCCGACTTCGGCAGTCCGTCCAGCCCTCTGCTGTAGTCCAAAGTTGTGAGCACTTTCTTCGGGCCTATCGCTTCCACTCCCTCGTGGAACCTGGCCATAATGTTCTGCATTTTCTCAAATCCGGCAGAGCCCTCGAAAGTGAAGGAATGGAGTGTGTTGAGACAATAGCCGAACTCCTCATACAGCTCGTTCAGCTTATCCAGAAGGGAAATGCCCCTTGTCTTATAGTAAGCGAACATCTCACAGATTAGGAAAGAACCGTCTACCGCGTCCTTATCCCTGACATAGCTGCCGCTCAGATAACCGTAGCTCTCTTCAAACCCAAAGAGGTATGCGTCCTCTTTTCCCTGTTTCTCCAAAAGGCCGATCTGCTCACCGATGAACTTAAAGCCGGTCAACACATTGACCGTCCTTACGCCATACTTCGCCGCGATCCGCTCCGCCATATCAATGGTGACGATCGTCTTGACCAGTACAGGATCATTCGGCATCATCCCGTGTCTGGCGCGCTGAGAGCAGATAAAATCCAGCAGGAGCATTCCGGTCTCGTTGCCTGAGAGCAGGACATATTCCCCTGCTTCCTCCTTCACGGCAATGCCCACCCGGTCACAGTCCGGGTCCGTGGCAAGCAGCAGGTCCGCATTACACTTCGCGGCGTATTCCATGCCGAGCGCCATCGCTTCCCTGATCTCCGGGTTAGGGTACGGGCAGGTCGGGAAGTTCCCATCCGGCTGTTCCTGTTCTTTTACCACCGTGATGTTGGTGTATCCGCTCTCCTTTAACGTCCGCAGCACCGGCTTCAGGCCCGTGCCGTTCAATGGGGTATAAACGATGGAAACGTCCTTGTCGACCTCGTCGCCAAAGAGGACCGACTGCTTCTTTACTTCCTTCACGAATGCCGTATACACATCATTCGGAATATAGAAGACCAGTCCCCCTTCCTCCCCGATGATATAATCCGTGATCCTGACATCATCAAAAATATCAAGTTTCTCGATCTCTGCCAGGATCTCTGCCGCTGCCTCCGTGGTGATCTGGCATCCGTCCGCGCCATAAACCTTATATCCGTTATACCTGGATGGATTATGGGAGGCGGTCACCATAATGCCGGCCGCGCAGCCTAGTGCCCTCACCGCGTAAGACAGACACGGCGTCGGCATCAGTTCCTTATATAGAGCAGCCCTGATGCCATTTGCTGCGAACACGCCGGCAGCGACCTGCGCGAACAGGTCTGATTTGACACGGGAGTCGAAGCTTACCGCAATCTTCCGCTTATTTTCTGGAAAGTTTTTCTTCACATAGTCCGCAAGCCCCTGGGATGCCTTTGCCACTGTGTAGACGTTCATCCGGTTGGTACCGGCTCCGATCACGCCGCGGAGCCCGCCGGTGCCGAACGCGAGATTGCGGTAAAAGGCATCCTCTATCCCGGCTTCATCGCCGCCGATCGCCTTTAATTCATCTGCGACATCTTTGTCGACCGGCTGGACTTCCATACATTTTTCCAGCCAGCGAAAATATTCTTTTTTCATTTTTTCAGTGTTCATATCATTTCATCTTCTTCAGTATCATTTTTCAATGAACGATACACATTCTGCTTAATCTGCCAGAGAATCGGAAGAGATTCCGAAGCCAGTGTCATTTTCTGATTAACTCTGCATATTCTGCTGCTTGGCAGAATATATATGCTAGCAGAACGTATATGTTAGCAGAATGTCTCTGTCATCAGGAAATGGCATACTAGCAGCTGACCTTTAACATCTGCGCCTTCCCGTGTATCCGCAGCGGCACCGAGTCTGCCGGAATGAACAGGCAGTCCCCCCTGTAGAACGGCAGGGATGTGTCCTCCCAGAAGAAAATGCCGCACCCTTCCGTACAGAGCAGCACCTGAAAAGAGTTCGCTCCCGCCTGTACACTCACCATCTGGCGGACCCGCTCCGTGTTCAGCAGCACGCGGGAAACCTCGAAATATCTGCAGCGGCACAGCAGCTCATCCGCTGCGCCGGGGCGGAACTTCAGCACCCGCATCGGCTGTTTTGGCGCGGAGCTCCCGCTCAAATCGGCAACTTCGAGTGCCGTATCAATGTGCAGTTCCCTCGGCCTGCCAGTTTTATCCACGCGGCCATAGTCGTACAGGCGGTAGGTCAGGTTGGAGTTTTCCTGTATCTCGGCGATCAATGCTCCCGCTCCAATGGCGTGCACCTTACCGGCCGGGATAAAGAAAACATCATCTTTTTGAACCGGCACCTTCTGAAGGTATTTCTCCAGCGTGCCATCTTCCAGGCTCCTTCTCACTGCCGCTTCATCCATGTCATGGTAAAATCCGTAGATCAGCTTCGCGTCCTTCGTGGCATCCAGAACATACCACATCTCCGTCTTGCCAAGGGAACCGTTCTCATGTTTTCTCGCATATGCGTCATCCGGATGCACCTGCACGGACAGGTCTTTTTTCGCGTCGATCAGCTTGATCAGGATCGGGAACCCATCTTCCGCTTTCGGATGCGTGCCGAGATACTCCGGATGGGCTTTTATCACATCCGCGAGCGTCTGTCCTTTCAGCTCTCCCGTGGCCACCACGCTCGGTCCGTCCGGGTGTGTGGAGCATTCCCATGTTTCTGCCAGAGGGGACAGCTCGATTCCTTTGGCAAAGTCCTCATTCAGGCGGTCTCCGCCCCACAGATAATCCTTGCCGGCCGGTGACAGCATAAAAGTCCGGTGATTTCGTCCCGGTCTCATCTCAGGCTTCCAGCTCGAATTTCTGTTTGTCGTATACACTGATCTCTTCCCCCAGCTGAACCTCGATCAGTTTCAGCTCGGTCACAGCGGATACCGTGTGACGGCAGCCAGCCTGCATGGTGACCACGTCTCCGGCCTTCACCGGCTGCTCCATGCCATCCACAATGACCGAACCTTCACCGGAAATCACATTCCATATCTCGTCACGCCTCTGATGGCTGTGGTAATTCATCCTGTGCCCAGGGTTCAGCGTCACCTTGATGGTCAGGCTGTTCTCGCCCACATCGATCACACGGAAGCTGCCCCAGGACTTCTCCGCGAACATGATCTGCTGCTCGATCCTGTCCACGATGGGCTTGATATAGCTGGACTGCTCGCGGTCGGAAACAAGGATCCCTTCCGGGCTGGCAGAAACGATCACATCCGCCAGCCCCATGCAGACGATCGGCACGTTCAGCTCATTTACCACGTTCACGTTGTCACAGGCACCGTTCAGCACAGCGTCCCCAATCGTCGGCTCGTCCATCGCCTCGGTGAGCGTGTTCCAGGTGCCGAGGTCCTTCCACTCGCCTGCGAACCGCATGACCTGGATCTCCGGCTCCTTCTCGACCACAGCATAGTCAAAGCTGATCTTCGTCAGAGTCCCGTACTTATCGAAGAGGTCGGCATAATCCGTGAAATCTATCAGTTCATGCGCCTTATCTAATACATACTTCAGCTTATAAGCGAACACGCCGCCGTTCCAGAGAGCGCCCTGGGCGATATAGGCTTTCGCGGTCTCTGCATCCGGTTTTTCTTTGAACGTATCCACCAGCGAAACCACTGCCGTCGACGCAGACTCCGCGCCTGCCAGCGGATCCACTGGATCCACTGTGCCTGCAGTCAGATCCGTTGCGCCTGCTTGCGCTTCTGTGCCTGTCAGCGCTTTCGGTATGATGTAACCGTATTTCTCACTGGGATAGGTCGGCTCGATTCCCATCAGGACGAGGTTCGCCTCCCCCTTTGCCGCCTGCTCGCCCAGAGCCTTCAGCGCCTCAAAATAGTCGTCATTTACATAGGGGTCCACCGGGCAGACCACCACGGATTCCTCCAGCCCCAGCCCCTGGACATCATGCAGATACGCCGTCGCCAGGGCGATTGCCGGGAAAGTGTCCCTCCTGCAGGGTTCAACAGAAATGCCCACGTCCTCGCCCAGCTGGTTATGGATCGCGGACACCTGCGTCTTTGATGTGGCGATGGTCACAGTCGCGTCCGCGTCCACCGTTTTAATCTGCCGGTAGACACGCTGGACCATGGACTCATACTCCCCGTCCTCCGTCTTAAAAATCTTGATAAACTGCTTTGAGCGGACGTCATTGGACAGCGGCCACAGCCGTTTCCCGGAACCGCCCGAAAGTAAAACGATATTCATAATGTCCACCTCTCATCTGCCGGATCCGGCATCCTACCGCTCCGCCCGCATGGGATTATTCAGGAAATCCTCATAGGAGAGACGGATGCCGTCCTCCAGTTCCGTCTTATAGGTCCACCCCAGCGCGGCCGCCTTGCTCACGTCCAGCAGTTTCCTGGGCGTGCCGTTCGGCCTGGACGGATCCCAGCGGATCTCCCCCGTGTAGCCCACGACCTTCGCCACCAGCTCGGTCAGCTCTTTGATCGTCAGCTCCTTGCCCGTTCCAGCGTTGACCGTCTCATTGCCGCTATAGCTGTTCATCAGGAACACACACAGGTTGGCCAGGTCATCCACATACAGGAACTCACGCAAGGGACTGCCATCACCCCAGCAGGTCACAGACTCCCTGCCCTCGACCTTCGCCTCATGGAAGCGGCGGATCAGCGCCGGCAGCACATGGCTGTGGGTCGGATGATAGTTATCATTCGGACCGTAGAGGTTTGTCGGCATAACGGAAATATAGTCCGTGCCGTACTGGCGGTTCAGAAACTCACAGTACTTCAGGCCGCTGATCTTCGCCAGCGCATAAGCCTCGTTGGTCTTCTCCAGCTCTCCGGTCAGCAGACATCTCTCCGGCATCGGCTGCGGGGCCATGCGGGGATAAATGCAGGACGAACCGAGGAACTCCAGCTTCTTACAGCCATTCTTCCACGCCGAATGGACCACGTTCATCTCCAGGATCATGTTGTCATACATAAAATCCGCAAGGGCACTCTCGTTCGCCACGATGCCGCCCACCTTAGCCGCGGCAAGAAACACGTACTCCGGCTTTTCCTCCGCAAAAAACACCTCAACCGCATCCTGGCGGGTCAGGTCAAGCTCTTTATGTGTACGGTTAATGATATTGGTGTAACCCTGGCGGTTCAGTTCGCGCACGATCGCGGAACCGACCATTCCGCGGTGACCGGCTACATAGATTTTGGCTTCTTTTTCCATCATGATTCTGTTCTCTCCTTTCCATAATAGGAACGCACTGCAAGGCGTACTCAAACGATATTGGTGAGGCTTGCTATCCGCTTGCCTTACCAATAATGGGAACACACTGCAGGGCGTACTCAAACCCTTATCTGATATGTAAAACTGATGAGTAAAACTGATGTGAGATGAGATGACTCATTCCATGTCAGTGTCAGAGCCAGGCAGGAATCCTTCTCACATGGCCTCCTCACATAGTCTCCGCCATGGCTTTCTCCTGCCTTGCAAGCTGGCGGTCATGCTTCGCCATAATCTCAACCAGTTCCTCGTAACTCGTCTTCTGCGGGTTCCAGCCAAGAACCGTCTTCGCCTTGGTCGGATCGCCCCAGAGGTTATCCACATCCGTCGGGCGGAACCACTGCGGATTCACGCAGACCAGCATCTTACCCGTCCCGGCATCGTAGCCCTTTTCATCAAGGCCAGTGCCTTCCCAGCGGATGGTGATGCCATTGGCCTTGAATGCCTTTTCTGTAAAGTCACGGACGGTGTGCTGCACACCTGTGGCAATGACAAAATCCTCCGGCTTGTCCTGCTGCATGATGAGCCACATGCACTCCACATAGTCCTTCGCATAACCCCAGTCACGCAGGGAGTCCATGTTCCCAAGCTCCAGATGATCCTGCAGACCCTCGGCGATCCTTCCGGCCGCCAGCATGATCTTCCTGGTGACGAAGTTCTCGCCACGGCGCTCAGATTCATGGTTGAACAGGATGCCGTTCACGGCGAACATGCCGTAAGCCTCGCGGTATTCCTTCGTGATCCAGAAGCCGTACTGCTTGGCAACGGCATAGGGACTGTAGGGATGGAACGGCGTGGTCTCTCTCTGCGGGACCTCCTCCACCTTACCGTAAAGCTCCGAAGTAGAAGCCTGATAAACTTTCGTCTTCTTCGTCATGCCCAGAATACGCACCGCCTCCAGAATACGCAGGACACCAATCGCGTCCACATCACCGGAATATTCCGGTACATCAAAGGAGACCTGCACATGGCTCTGCGCCGCCAGATTATAAATCTCGTCCGGCTGCACGATTGAGATGATGCGAATCAAGGAAGAAGAATCCGACAGGTCGCCATCGTGCAATGTGATCCTGCCCATCAGATGTTCAATACGGCCTGTATTTGAGATGGAAGCACGACGAATAATACCATGTACTTCGTAACCCTTTTCCAACAAAAATTCCGCCAGATAAGAACCGTCCTGGCCTGTGATTCCTGTAATTAATGCTCTTTTCATAAAAACCTCCAATATGTCTTTTGCTGTCTGTTCACAGGCGACCGTGAATAACAGCTTTCTGCTGTTTACTTTCTGTTGTATACTTTCTGTTGTTTACGGCGCTTGCAGCGGGTAAACAGAAAAATTTATGCAAATAAAAAAGGCCTGAGGCCTTTTTTTGTTAACTTATGTCTATTTACTGTTTTAATGCGTCAACACTGCTTGCTGTTTGAATTGACTGCATAAACTTCTATTGGCACAATATTAACTTTTTGAGATAGAGTTGTAATCACTCACTACATTTGGCTACTTCCTCCTATAAGATTATCGTCATGTGGTAAAATCATCTCGATTTACATTGAGAGCACTCTATTTCTTGTCTGTATTCTTTTCTTCACTATTAACGCTGCTTTTTATGCTATCTACATTCATCTGGATCTCACTTCGAATGATTTCCTGTAACATTGCATCTTTTATCTCATCTGAATCAAAGTTGTTTAAAAGATATACACTTGACAAGAAACGCTCATCTTCATGCAATGCCTGGTGGTAATAATTTAACTGTGACATGGATTTTCTATAAAACACTAATGCGGTTCCTGCAATCAGTTCAGTCACAACACCGCCAATTGCCGTAATCATGGAAGCTTGTATTGATGTTTCTGAAGAAAGAGAATATACAATCGCAATCGTTATCAAAACAAGTCCAAGCATGCACATTAAAACTGCTAAAGCAAAAGATTTTCTAGCCTGTTGTTGACTCCATGTGTAATAACCTCTTATATTTTCCAGGTTGACCCGCATTAATTTGATTACATTAAACTCGTAATTTTGGTGCTCAACCGATTTACAAGGATCAGAGTCATAGAGTTCATCATTTTCTAAAATATTACTTAATCTAATTGAATATTTTTTACTATCATGAGAAGTTATCACGGAATCAATAATGATCATAGCTAACATAATGCCACAACCAAACAAAGCAAAATATATTAAGAATAAAGGATTTATATCTCCCAGATTATCATCATCTGATACGGCTTTTATAGTCCAACCAAAAATTTCATCTGAAATATCGGAGAATTTGATAATATAAACAAGCATTACGATGAGTACAAACCCCATAAATAAAAGCATTAGCAAATCATTATCCATAAATGAATTGCTTAATTTTTCTGATTTATCATGTTTGTGAAGATCAATATACTTATTGTCTGGTTTTTGATCATTCAAAATATTTATATCTTTACAAATGATTCTTCTAATATAATCTACAGTTTTTTCAGTTTCTTCTTCACACTTAAGATACGGTAAATCCGAGAGTTCAGCGGGCATTCTTGATTCGTCAAAAACTATTGTAAATATTGGAGCATTAACTTTTCCATGGAGGTATAAAGCATAACGTACTTCTTCCGCTGAAAGCGATGAAAAAAATGTATTGATAACAATTAAAATAAAATCCGAAGAAGTCATTTCTTTTATTGATGACTGTTTTAATTGAAATCCATCATTGTCTGGTTTTTCTGATAATTCCCTTTCTCCATACTGTAAAGAAACAGAATTATTTATTCCATCAAGAATCTTATTAACAAACTTTTTATCTTGTTCAGAACAGATAACATATGCTTTCA
>JAJQDO010000254.1 GCA_021202175.1 Clostridiales bacterium
GGGTATCGAAGACCTTTAACGGCTGGTTGGGCGTTGACCGCGATTCTGTGGAAGGCGGTTTCTATACATCGGATGCCTGCACGAAATGTGGTGTCTGTGAGAAGCTTTGTAAAAACGGAAACATTCATCTGACCGAAAATGGTGTCGTCTGGGGACATGACTGCCAGCAGTGTATGGCCTGTATCATGTGGTGCCCGAACCAGGCGATTCGCCATCCGAATGTACCGGAAAAACGCCGGCGATATCAAAATCCGAATGTAACGCTGAAAGATATGCTTCGGTCCGAATTCTATGCGGGAGGAAATGGCGATGAAGTATAACATCAATCCCAAAAATGGAGACAAACTTTCTGTTCTCGGCTTTGGATGCATGCGTTTTTCCGGGGATAGCATTGTGACATCCTTTTCCGGACGATTCGATGCCAAAAAGGTGGAGCAGCTGATTGTTTCTGCTGTAGAACAAGGAATCAATTACTTTGACACAGCCTATATTTATACCGGCAGTGAGGAGATTCTGGGAAGTGTCCTGAAAAAACACCATTTGCGGGATCAGGTTTACATCGCCACCAAAATGCCGTTGGTTCTGTGTCGCAAGGCAGAGGACCTGGACAAATATTTTGATAAACATTTGGAACATTTGCAGACAGAATACATAGATTATTATCTGTTGCACATGTTGGCAGATATGAAAACATGGGAAACTTTGTGTGACTGGGGTATTCGAGACTGGGTTAAGAAGAAAAAAGAAAGTGGTCAGATAAAAAATTTTGGCTTTTCCTTCCATGGGGCGCAGGATGAATTTCTGGCATTGTTAAATGCGTATGACTGGGATTTTTGTCAGATACAGTATAACTACTCCGATGAAAATTATCAGGCTGGCGTCACTGGCTTGAAAGCTGCGGTAGCAAAAGGAATTCCGGTTATGATCATGGAACCACTTTTAGGTGGAAAGCTTGCCAAAAATCTGCCCAAAGCTGCGGTAGAACGTTTCAAGGAAACAGACCCAACGCTGTCTCCGGCAGCCTGGGGATTTCGCTGGCTGTATAATCAGCCGGAAGTTACCGTGGTTTTAAGCGGAATGAATGAATGGGAGCAACTAGACGATAATGTAAGAATCGCAGACACTGCAGCGCACGGAATGCTGACTGAAAAAGAAATGGAAGCGATCCGGGATGTGCGGGAGATTTTCAAAGAGTCTTACAAAGTGCACTGTACAGGCTGCCATTATTGTATGCCCTGTCCGGCCGGCGTCGATATCCCTGCCTGCTTTACCGCATATAACACGCGCTACTCTATCAGCAAAAGCCAGGGACTGATACAGTATTATATGGGAACCCTTTTAAACGACAGACCCAGCTATGCCAGCCTGTGCAGGAAATGTGGGAAATGTGAACAGCATTGTCCGCAAAACCTGTCGATACGGGAAAATCTGCAGGAAGTAGCGAAGGAATTTGAAGGGGTACTGTTTAAAGGGGCGAAAACGGTAATGCCACTGTTTACGAGGAAGAAGTCCTGAGTTTTTGGAGTCAGAAGTACAACCTGACAGCAGGTGGCAGGTTCGTCGCGAGTAGTAATACGAGGGTTGCAATTTTATGCAGATGGACAGTAAAATGGAATAAGCGAATATTGAAAAGGCATCCATTTTCAGTTATAATGAAAAAAATTTAAAATATATTTCTTTAGATAATATGAAGTGACCTCACATTTGTAATATTGTGGATTTACCTGTATACTAGAGTTTTAGAAATATGTCAAAGGGAGATTGTTCCGTCTAAGGGAGGCAATAGGATGGGAAATTAAATTATTATCAGTAATCTTAGAGAGGGGATGTATGTCATGCCGATACGAGAAATAGAGGAATTGAAAAATCATTTTGTAGAGCAACTTTTTCCGGTACGAATATATTTGTTTGGATCATATGCCAATGAGACTTTTACGGATGAAAGTGATTTTGATTTTTATATTGTAGTCCAAGACAACATCTCAGATATTGCATTAGAGACAATGAAGGCATATAAAGCTATTCGTAGAGTGAAACAACGACCGGTGGATATTATTGTGGGAACAAAAAGTCGATTTGAAGAAAGGAAAGATATTCCATCTATTGAAAATGAGGTATATCGAAAGGGGGTTCTGCTCTATGATGAAAATAGCGAAAGAGTGGTATGAACTGGCTGTTACGGATTTAGGTGTTGCAAAACATTTGTTTTCGACATATTATCCTAAACCTCTTGAAATTATATGCTATCATTGTCAGCAGGCGGCTGAAAAAGGAATAAAGGCCTTGATTATGTATTATGGTGCTCAAGGAGGTATGCCAAAACTTCATGATCTTTCATTTCTATTGAATCAGGTTAAACATCAGGTCGATATTGAGGATAAATTTTATGAGTATGCTGATACTTTAAATCCATATGGAGTTTCTATTAGATATCCGAATGAGCTTTTTCTAGAGGAAAAAAATGCTGAAAAGGCAATACAATATGCTGAAGAAATCTTACAATGGGTATCTGGTATTGTGAACTTATCAGATGGTAAATTTCAGTCATGATAATGGAAGTGGAAATAATCTTAAAATGTAATAAAAATGTCTTGTGGATATCAGGCTTTGGAATATGTGACAAAGCCTGATTTTTCTATGTGAAAAGTATGATACGGGTATTTTACACGCAGCTACAGCATTTGGCAAAACTGTGGTAGCCTGTGATATGATTGCAAGAAAGCAAGTGAATACTTTAATTTTGTTACAGTCTTCTGCTTTAATGGAACAGTGGGAAAAGGCATTAGGAGAATTCTTGATTATTAACGAGAAACCGCCGGAATATCAGACGCCAACAGGAAGAGTCAGAATTCGAAAAAGTGTAATTGGCAGGCTGCAAGGAGGACAGGATACTACAACGGGAATTATTGATATTGCCATGGCAGGTTCTCTTTATAAAAAAGGTGTGTATCACGGCAGACTGAAACAATATGGGATTGTGATTCTTGATGAATGTCATCATGCTGCTTCTGATACGATGGTTGCTGTTTTGCAAGAGGTATGTGCGAAATATGTATATGGAGTGACTGCGACGCCAATACGTGGGGATGGATTGGAAAAGATAAATTATATGCTGTTAGGTCCAGTTCGTTATAAATACACATCTAAGGATCACGCGAGGGAACAGGGGATTGCACATCTGGTGATTCCTCGTTTCACCAGAGCAGTTGCTCCACGATTTGGAAGTGAAAAGATGCATCCGAATGAAGCATATGAACTTTTGCGAAACAATGATGATCGTGATGAAATTATTCTTCAAGATGTCAGACGGTGTGTTGATAACGGGAGGACTCCTGTTATCCTTTCAAAATATGTAGATCATTCTCGAAGATTGTATGACCGATTGCAGGGGTATGCGGATAAAATATTTTTACTTTCCGGTAAAAACTCTAAAAAAGAACATAGAAAAATTATAGAGCAGATGTGCTGTGTACAGTCAGATGAGAGTATGATTTTGATTGGAACTGGGAAATTGGTTGGTGAAGGTTTTGATTTTCCAAGATTGGATACACTGATTATGGCTACTCCAGTATCAGGGAGAAATGTAGTTGAGCAATATGCGGGTCGACTGAACAGAGATTATGATGGTAAAAAAGATGTTTTGATCTATGATTATGTAGATAGCCATATTGATATGTTTGATAAAATGTATTATAAGAGATTGAAAGCATACAAACAGATTGGTTATGATATGTATTCGGATGTGGTTTGTACTGAAAAAGTACAAATGAATGATATGTTGCCAGGTGCAATTTACGATGCGGAAAATTATCATGCTAAATACTGGGAGGATTTATATTCTGCTCAGACAGAAATTGTCATCTCAAGTCCTGTAATCAGTGGTATAAAGGTGGATAAGATTATCGAGCGACTCAAGGAAAAACAGCTAGATGGATTAAAGATTATTATTGTCACATGGAAACCGGATATGTATGGTTTTGGAGACAGTGCGTACTGGATGGAATTGCAGGAGCGGATGCGAGCTGCAGGCTTTGAAATGAATCTGGTGGAGGATTACTGCATACATTATTGTATTATAGACCGAAGCCTTGTGTGGTACGGAAGTATGAATTTTCTTGGAAAAGAAGATGCAGAGGACAATCTGATGCGCGTACACGGTAAGAGCATAGCTTCCGAACTCCTGGAACTGACATTCGGCAGTGACAAGTATTGGGGACAGAGAATGGTTTAATGTGAGGAATAGGATAGCCATGATATTAAAGAAAAACAGAATAAACTATTTTGGACTGTGTAGACAAATATGGAAAAGTTTGTTATAATGTTTCCGCTGGTAATAGGATATTAAACACAAGGGGGAGGTGATGTAGATGACAGAAAGTCAGAATATTGAATGGAAAGAGTCCTGGCAGGACGATTATTTGAAATGGATTTGCGGATATGCCAATGCAAGTGGTGGAACCTTATTTATTGGCATAGATGATCATGGAAATGTGAAAGGCATCAAAAATGCAAAGAATTTGTTAGAAAAGATTCCAAATCAGATAACGGATACAATGGGAATTATTGCCGATGTGAATCTGCGCAATAAAGATGGGTTAGATTATCTTGAAATCAAAATAGAAAAATATCCGACGATGATTAGTCTTCATGGAGTATATTATTATCGTTCCGGCAGTACGATGCGTACGATTACGGGGAAAGAACTGGATAAAGCATATGAGAGTTGCAATCCGATTCAGATCAGTATTTATGAAGATCATATGTACATCTGGAATGAGGGTAAAATGCCGGAAGGACTGGATTCTACAGAAAAACTCTTTGAGAAGCATTCCTCTAAGCCATATAACCCGAAATTGGCAAATACTTTTTTTAAGAGCGGAATGATTGAGGCTTGGGGTCGTGGCTTTGATAAGATTCGAAAAGGCTGTGAAGAGTATTCTGGCCCGCTTCCGAAATACCAGCTTTCTGGTGGGGTTATGGTTTTATGTAATGCTTGTGATTTATATCTGCAATTAATGAGGAAAAATAACAAAGAGATTTTACTGAAAAAAGATGACCCAATAAATGGCCCAATAAATGACCCAATAAATGATGGAGAGTTTGGTGATAATATTGATCTTCAAACTAGATTATTGACTGTTATTCATTTTCATCCTGAATGGACACGAAAAAAATATAGCGAAGCTTTAAATGTTTCAGATACGACTGTTAAAAGGTTATTATCCAAACTGCAAAAAGAAAATATTGTGATTCATGAAGGTTCGAGGAAAAAGGGAAAATGGGTTATAGTAAATCGGGAGAAATAAGGAATTTGTGTGGCAATCCAAATTCATATGAAGAAAAGCGAAGAATCTACTCTTTGAAACCTGCATCCTTACCAATGTTTTCTATCGATTATATGTTGCATTGTACAAGAAGCAGGGTAGGAATGCTCGCCAAAAATGATTAAAAAGTGGACAAATCATGCTGGAAGAAATTATTTAAATAGTCTGGCTGTTTTTTTGCAAAGATTGAAAAAACAAAACTATCACCAAGAATTCATTGAAAGATAAGTAGTAAAAGTGCTGCAATGGATAGTGGGGCTGTTTTGCATTCTAACACCTGATTTTTCTATGAGAAAAAGAGTGTAAGGATGGTGGAAGTTTGCTATAATAGGAATAGTGTTGAAGGAAAAATAGTTAGTGTACTTTACAACTTAAATATTGAATATGGGGAAGGTGAAACAGATGGGATATTATTTAAACAGTTCAGAAGCATATACCCTTTATAAAAATGAAATCAAAAAACCATATTTTGTGGATAAGACTGAAATGTTGAAATTGCTCATTCCATTAGTAGACGAAGGCAATAATCATATCTGTATTACCAGACCGCGACGATTTGGGAAATCAGTCATGGCAGCTATGGTCGGTGCTTTTTTTGGAAAAGGTGTGGATAGCAGCATTATTTTTGATAACCTGAAGATTGCCAGGACTCCCCTGGAAGACACAGTGAAAAAAGACTATCAGGAATATATGAACCAGTACAATGTGATTTATATTAATTTTATTGAGTCGACAAATATCAGCAAGACTTATGATGAATTTATCAGACGTATTGAAGGATTTCTGATAAGGGATCTCAGGAAAAGATTTCCAGAAGTTGATTTTTGGGATGGCCTATCTCCGGTAGAGTATATGAGCCTCATTTTTGAAGATACCAGAGAAAGTTTTATATTTGTTTTTGACGAATGGGACTGCATTTTTCATAAAGATTATGCGACGAATGAGGATAGAAAAAGTTTCATTAACTGGCTGGCTGCATTGACAAAGGATAAGAGATATGTTTCATTGAGTTATATGACTGGTGTGCTGCCTATTGCGAAATATTCCAGTGGAAGTACAATCAATAATTTTCAGGAATACACGATGGCAACGGACGATTTGTTCAGTGAATATTTCGGTTTCACGGAAGCGGAGGTGGATGAACTTTATGCAAGATATGAAGCGAGGACACCGAATCGTCTCATATCAAGGGAAGATTTAAAATATTGGTATGACGGCTATCACACACCTTCGTCCGAGAGAATGTATAATCCAAGATCAGTGGTAGAGGCATTGACGCGTAATCGAATCAGGAGTTATTGGACTGCTACCGGATCGTATGCAGAAATTTCCATGTATATCATGAATGACCGCGCGGACATAAAGAAAGATGTAGCCCTTATGATTGCAGGAGAAGCCGTAAAAGCGAATATCGAAGAGTTTGCCGCCACTGCGATAAGTTTAAACACACGAAATGAGATTTTATCAGCAATGGTTGTATATGGATTTTTGAATTATGAAGGTGGAAAAGTCCATATTCCGAATAAAGAACTGATGAGTGAATTCTCTAAAACTATTTGTGAGAAAGAAGATTTAGGTTACATTTATAACCTGGCAGTAGTTTCGGATCAAATGCTTTCGGCAACTCTGAAAGGCGATACGAAGAAAATGGAGGAAATTCTGCAGTACGCTCATGACACCGAGACACCTCCTTTGGACTATAATAATGAAACGGAACTGACGGCAATCGTGAATCTGGTATATCTATCTGCAAGAGACAGTTATTATGTAGAAAGAGAAGAAAAGCTGGGCAAGGTTATGTTGATTTCATATTTTATCCTGAGAGGCAGGGGGATGATGGCATCATCTTGGAACTAAAAGTGGATGATACCCCGGAAACGGCCATCCAGCAGATAAAAGACAGGAATTATGTTCTTAAGTTTCAAGGGAAGATGGCAGAGAAAAAACGTCATACAGGTCGGATACTCATGGTAGGCATCGGCTATAGCAAGAAGGGTAAAACACATCATTGTAAAATTGAGGTTGTATAATTTTTAGCTGGTTTGATGGAGAAGAGTTCATCAGAGTCACAGAATCTTTCGAGTAATACAAAATAAGGGACTGTCCAGAAATAATATGGATTTATTTGGGAATACAAAAAAGCCAGGTCATAGACCTGGCTTTTATCATCTGATTTTTACTATCTGTTATTCTTGTTCAGTCTGTAATAGCTGTTTCCAAACATATCAATTGGATATTCGCCATAGAACTCAGCTACCTCATGAAGATAATTTTTGATCTTTCCAAACATAGTATCCAACTCCTTTCAATTGATGTTCGGTGTCAAAGAAACTTTCTTTAAGACCTGCATCCTTACCAATGTTTTCTATCGATTACATTTTGCATTATATAGGAAGCGGGGTAAGAATACTCGTCAAAAACTATTAAAAAGTGGACAAATCTTGCCAGGGGAAGCTTGTTATTTATAGAGAGGCCAGAACATATGTTTGATTTTTGATGTAGACATGTGAGGAGATATTTGCTATAATTATTTATAAAAAGAACTTTTCCTTTATTAAAAAGCAAAGCCTGTTGTGACAAACAGGTAGATATTTGATGTGTATGGAAGGAAAATCTGTGATGGTGACAGAATATATGATGTTTTAATACTAATCTGGAAGGAGTGGGGCATATGTGTCAGATAGCGGTTAGCATACCGGATGAAGTTTTGTATGATACGAAGATGAATAGAGAGGACGCAAAAAGTTTTGCAAGAAAAGCTGTGGCATTAGGATACTATACGCAAAGTGGAGTATCTTTAGGATATTGTGCACAGATAGCAGGGATGACAGAAGAAGATTTTATAAGATACCTTGGATTTAACCATATATCTATCTTTCATTTTGATGATGAAGAAGAGTTTATGGAGGAATTAAATAATGCGTAAGGTGATTGTAAATTCAACACCGCTAATCGTGCTCTGTGGTATCGAAAAACTTGAATTGCTTCACAAGTTATATGATGATATTTATATACCACAGGCAGTGTATAAAGAAGTCACTGCCAAAACAGATTCGGCTTGTACTCAATTGAAAAGTGCTGGGGATTGGATTCATGTCAAAGATATTATGGATTCAAGCGAAAAGAAAATGTATAAGGCAAAACTACATGATGGTGAAGTTGAAGTGATGATTCTTGCGCAGGAACAAGAAGCTGATTTAGTGATACTTGACGATAATGCAGCTAAAAAGACAGCGAAATATTTAGGATTGACAGTTACCGGAACGCTTGGGGTTTTGCTTAGAGCGAAGAGAGAAGGCCTTGTTCATGAAATTCATCCTTTGTTGAAAGAAATGAAAAGAAAGGGATTTTATATTAGTGAGACAGTAGAAAAGCTGGTGTTAGAATCGGCAAATGAACTGTAATGGATATCAGGTGTTGACATACATACCAACACCTGATTTTTCTATGAGAAAAATAGTGTAAGGATGATGTAAATTTGCTATAATGAAACGACATAAAGTCGTTTACTATAATTCGTATGATATAACTCGGAGGAAATGATGGAAAAAGAGATACAGATGGGTAAAGATGTAGTGATTACAGATGAATTACGCGAGAAGTTTCGTTTGAATGAGGACCTGGAATCGGAGGAACCGATCCGTAAGCCTGTTCGGTGGCGATGCTTGTTTCCGGCGTCTGTGATTAAACAGGCATCAGGCAAAACGATGCAGTCAAAAATCAGGGTTATAAGAGATTGGAGTTTTTTGAAAGCTGAGTATTATCCTGACGCGAAAGAGAAAAAGGCGGCTGGAATATCGTCAAAAGCCCGTATTTCGTATAACAGCCCTTATTATTCCCGCTATTCAAGTGATCCGTGTTTTTCGGTCACGATTGGAAATTGGCCGCTCGATATTAACACGGATTTGGAGCCATCGCTTTTGACCTGCGGCTGCCCGGAGGGAAAGAAGGGTGGGCTATGCTGTCACGAAGCCGCAGTCCTATACTATTTGGAGCAGCAAAACGGTGGCCTTATCGTTGCGAAGGAGGGCGAGTATGCCAGCCGGGAACGCATCCGTGGTATTAAGCAGAGAAAGAAGCATAAGGAACAGGAGCGTCTGTGGGAAAAATATGGGCTGGAGAAGTGTCCCGTGCTTGATTTTTTTAAAGGACGCAAGGATCCTGGCGGCATTGCCGTTTATGACATGAGAACCGCCCTCAAGGATTATGTGACAGATCCTTATTCGATGCACATGGCAAAGGACATTTTGGAGAATCATCCAAAGTCCGTTAATATTCTCGCAAATGAACAAAAAGATCGTGACGGCACGCGGACTTACAGGGCGGAACTTACTGCTAATGATTAGCTGTTCAATTGTTATTTTAGGGCGGGAAGCGCATATGTCACAGGAAATAAACTGTATATTGAAACCAGGGGTGGTTATCTTGATGAAAGCGGTAAGTATCAGAGCTATGAGGACGAGTTTTCTGATGAGGAACCAGAGGATGAATTTGAGGATTATTTAGAAAATCAAGCCAGGGAGAATAAATATCTTAATATAAATGGCCTGGTTCTTTGTAAGCTGTTGTGGGATGAGACGGATCAATTAGCGGAAAAGACCGTTGATCTCACGGATGAGAAGGCGAAAAAGTTTTTCAGCAATCTGGAAAAAGCGAATCGAGTCAAAATTCAGAAGACAGAGCTTTCTAAACCGCAGAGGAAGAAAGCCGTAGAGCTGTATCCCCGCATTATCATAGAAGCCGGGGAAGCAAAGCTCAGTTTCCGGATACAGAAGGTGGGAGGGAAGGTCATTGTCGTCCGCAATGTCAGGGAACTGATCGCTGCCTGCGTTGACAAGCGTGTGCTCACTCTGTCCAAGACGGAAAGTATTGGCTTCGGGGTATATGTGTTCACGGACCATTCGGCGGGACTTTATGATTTTTTGCAGAGAAAAGTCGGCGACGTGTCCGACCTCAATTCACAGATTGCGGCGAAGAACATGTACTCCAGGCACAGTGTCAGGACGATTAATGTGACATCGAACCTCGACTTTAAGGGCGCAGTTCTGGATAATTTTTATGATGTCTGGGAAGGCCAGAAAGCAGAATATCAGGACAAGACCAATGGGGTGGCGAGTAAGGAGATTCCGGTGGCTCACAGGAACATTCGCCTTTCTCTTACATGTGACCGTCTGTCGGACGCGAAAGGCGTCTTCTCTGGTATTGCGGTACACGGACTGATTCCCGTGTTGCTCCATGGCAGCGGTTCCCACCGCTATACTCTGAACGCGGATGGACTTTCCCGAATCACCACAAAGGAACAGGAAATCATTAAACCGTTTGATGCTGTTGCAGATGCATCTGGATATTTTCGATTTCAGGTTGGACTTCCGAACCTGCAGGAATTCTATTACCGCGTTGTGCCGGCTTTCTTAGAGAACCCATCGGTAGATTTTACAGATAATTGTGAGAAAGAGGCGGAAGGATACCTGCCACCAGAGCCGCATTTTGATTTTTACCTTGACTGTGAGACGCAGGATTTTTCGGAGAGCGGTGCCTTTGCGGAAAAAGGACGGAAAAGACGGAAGGAAGCAGTTCATCTCTTGAATTGTACGGGAAAGGTGCGTTACCGGGAGAAGAACCGGAAAGAATCAGAAGAACCAGAAAAACCAGAAAAGGTCTATACACTTTGCGTTTCAGATTCGAAAGATGGGTACCGGGACGTTGAACAGGAAAAACGGGTCGCTGATGCCATTGGGAGGCTTATGCGAACGAAGGCCGACGAGACCGGAAGCTTTTCTAATGATCTCAATGATGAGCAGCTTTTTGATTTTTTGCAGTCCGGCATTGCTTTTCTTGAAAAGTATGGCACGGTACATGGTTCTGATGCGTTCCGGAAGTTTACGGTTACACCGGTTCCGAAAGTGAAGGTCGGTGTTTCTGTGGAGAGTGGTATTCTTGACCTGTCATTGACGTCCTCCGGGATGTCGGAGAAGGAATTGTTGGCAGTTTTGCAGAGCTACCGTAAAAGAAAACGGTTTCATGTGCTTTCCTCGGGGGATTTCCTGGATCTGGCAGAAGACGACCAGCTTTCCCAGGTCTGCGACTTTATGCAAGAGATGGATCTGAGTCCTGAGGATGTGATCAAAAAGAGCGCGAAAGTACCTCTTTACCGCGCATTGTATATCGACAAGCTCCTCGAAGAGCATGACGCGTTGTATTCGTCAAGAGACAGGAAATACCGCAGCATTATTCGTAATTTTAAGACAATCGGGGATTCAGAGAGCGAACCACCGACAGATCTTGCCGAAATCCTGAGACCATATCAGGCATTGGGCTTTAAATGGATCAGGACTATGGAGGAGGCAGGATTTGGCGGGATTCTGGCGGATGAAATGGGATTGGGTAAGACACTACAGACGATTTCTGCTCTTTTGTATGATTACGATGGGAAGAAGCCGGGAACGGAACAGCCGTCCCTCGTGGTCTGCCCTGCTTCCCTTGTCTATAACTGGCAGGAGGAATTTGCAAAATTCGCGCCGGATATCCAGGCCATGCCGATTACTGGCGGTGCGGCGGCAAGGAGAAAAGCCCTCGCCGCATGGGATACAACGCAGGTGTACATTATCTCCTATGATTTATTAAAACGGAATATCGCGGAACTGACAGGGAAAGATTTCTTTTATGTGATTCTTGATGAGGCACAGTATATCAAGAACCCACGTGCAGCAGTCTCCAAGGCTGTAAAGACGCTGAAAGCACGACACCGCCTCGCGTTGACCGGAACGCCGATTGAAAATCGCCTTTCTGAACTTTGGAGTATTTTTGATTTCCTGATGCCGGGATTTTTGTATTCTCATCAGGAATTTGAGCAGAGATTTGCAATTCCTGTCACGAAGAACAAAGATCAGGAGGCCATGGAAACGCTTAAAAAAATGACTTCGCCTTTCCTCATGAGAAGACGGAAAGAGGATGTGCTGAAAGACCTACCCGCTAAGCTGGAAGAGGTGCGTTATGTGCCCATTTCCGGCGAACAGCAAAAACTCTATGACGCAGAAGTGTTGAAACTTAGAAATACGATCCTGGATGACACCATGGGAACTGGGAAAGTGAAAGTGTTCGCGGAGCTTACAAAGATCCGTCAGATCTGTTGCGATCCGTCGCTCCTCTTCGAAAACTATCATAAAGAGAGTGCGAAACGGGAAGCAGTCATGGGCCTGATTCAACAGGCTATGGATGGCGGACATAGAATGCTTCTTTTCTCGCAGTTTACTTCGATGCTCGCGCTTCTGGAGGAAGATCTCAAAACAGAGGGAATCCCGTACTATATTTTGACCGGTTCCACATCTAAGGAAAAGCGTATCCAGCTGGTACATCAGTTCAACGAAGGCGACGTTCCCGTTTTTTTGATTTCACTTAAGGCGGGCGGCAACGGACTGAACCTGACGGGAGCGGATGTCGTCATCCACTATGACCCGTGGTGGAATCTTGCGGCACAGAACCAGGCAACGGATCGTACTCACCGGATTGGGCAGACCAGGCAGGTCACGGTATACCGTCTTATCCTGAAAGGAACCATTGAAGAACGTATCCTGCGGTTGCAGGAAGAGAAAAAAGATCTTGCGGATCAGGTCCTTTCCGGCGAAAGTACGTCGCTCGCAAGCCTGTCGCAGGAAGAACTGCTGGAATTACTTGGATGAAAAATACCACAAGAACTCCAATAGTTCGGTTCTTCAGATGTTCGTTGTGATGATCTTAATATTTTAGCCAAAGAAGAATACGAAAAAAGCCTGACCGGTGTTTCATGAGTTCAATGAGGTCTGCCGGTCAGGCTTGATTGCATTATGAAGCGCTATGGATTGTTTGGGTGTTGCATCAGGCAGTCTTTTCTGCAGTAGTGCCGGAACAAACATCATCTCCTGATGTAACAATGTATTTTAATCGATACTTTTTCCCCGATGTGACATTATAAGATTTAGACAATTCAACAATTTCCGTTCCGCTTTTGTTCCATGTTTTTACATCGGTCCATTTCCCGTTACTCTTTTTCTGTAATGTCATTTTTATTGATATAGGTTTAGATGTACTATTTTTTACTTTTACACTTGATGTTGCTGTATTGTTGTGGATAGTCAAATCTGCATAACATGATCTGATATTAGCATATGCTGGTGAGATTAAGCTGGAATTATTCTGGTTTATTGGATCGATTTCAAAAGCATATACTGTAAAAACTCTCGAAAACAGTGCAAGCGCAAGCAAGTTAATTAATATAATTTTTTTCATGTGTAATTCATCCTCCCTATGTTGTTTTTTTATTTGTAATAATGCGATGAGATTGAAGAAAATAATTTCATCCTTATCATCGCTGGTCTATAGTGTTTGAAGAGAAGTCGGATTTTTCAATAAATTCAACAATAGATTCTTCAGGCATGTTTGACATAAAGATGAAGATATATTTGTCTGTTTCAAACAGGATGGTATTATTATTTCCATCTGAAATAGAATTGAGATCCATTCCGTTGATGGTTAATGTCCTGTTGTAACCATTTTCATCATCGTAAGTAATAAATATGTCATCTGTATTTGCAGAAAGTTGCGTATAATCAAGCCAATCTTTCTTTTCATTTTCAAAATATATATTATAAGAATGGAAATCGGTATCTTCGTAAACTGCTTTGTATCCTTCCGGTATAGCATTTAGTTTGATTGGCGCGAAATCAAGCTCATTTTCTGATGATGTTTGTGTGTTATGTATTTCTATATGATTAGAAAAAATTTCCATAATTATTTTTTTAATGTTATAGTTGTAAAG
>JAJQDO010000266.1 GCA_021202175.1 Clostridiales bacterium
ATAAACATCTGTGGAAAGAAGGTGACTGCAAAATGAATAGACGGAAAAAATATCTTGCCTGTTTTTTGATTCTGATGATCATTAGCACCAATTTGCCTGCGATTTCATCAGGAAATGTGAAAAAAGAAGAAGAGGTAAAACAGTCTTATTCAACTATTTCAACATCAGATACACTGTCATCAGGAATCATCCTCTCAGATTCGTCTCTAAGCGGAACGGTCGCTGGAGAGCAATCTTCTGAAGAATGTTTCGTTGATGGTGAAACGGAAGCAAATACATCGGAAAACGGTCAAACGACAACAGACACTCCTGCACCATGAACAGCGACAACAGGTTCATCCGATGCAGACAAGACGGAGCCCTCTGCCTCGACGGATACGACAAGCACTTCGACAACTGAGCATTCGGCTGAAACAAATACCGAAAAAGGGACAGAGGAAGCGAAGGATGGAACGACGGATGATAAAAGTACAACAACTGCGACAGAGGAAACAGACGAAAAGCAAGAAGAATCTACGGCGACCTGTTGTTTATCTGGTTCTATTTCTCTTACAACAGATCTGGGGACAGAAGTGGGAGCATATTCTGTCCGGCTTTACGACGCTGATTCCTACAGCGCAACGTCATACGATCATGTTACAGCAGGACAAGCGACGTGTACGGATGATGATTCCACTTTCTATATCAATCATCTTCCGGAAGGCAATTATCGGATAGAATATATCAGCATGAATCCGAATTTTGATATCAGTCTCTATCAGGTAGCAGGAGAGAATGCATACAGTGTCGAACTGACAGATGGCCAGGAATACTTTGCCGTGATATCTTCCTTTACTCTTAAGGAAGATACGTTCATTGACTGGGAGTTGGAAGATTTTGTGGAATCTGGTCTCATCGAAGATGATTTTCAAAACCTGACAGTAGCATCCCTCGGTGGAAGCTATGTGAAGAACAGTCTGAACTTTACTTATAACGGCACACTGACAAACCGTAATTTTCTTTATTCTTCTCTGATGAGCAAGGGAAGCGGCCTGACAGAGATTACGTCAAATCTCGCAAACAATATCAACAGGTACTACGTGATAAAGCAGGATAACCTGGATGATGCCATATCGAAAAACTGTTATCTGAAGTTCTCCAATGCTTTTTTTACCAGTGATGTCAATGGGAATACCACCTACTACGATGTCAAAATCTATTTCTGGGGAGAGAGCCTTGGATCTACAACGAATAAACCCGCAGTAGGGTTTACGTCAACCGACAGATTTGTTTATGGATGTCAGGCTCATTTTGACGGCGATACTTCTTTGGGTGACGGTTCCGGTCGTTTTGTGCTGAAATCCCAATATCGTTTTTACCCGGCAGGTGATTCGGAGGAGAATGAAGTATATCCAAGCGGCGTATTTTATACAGGAGACAATGATGAGGATGAAGGGTGGTGTGCCCTCAATGCGGGGACATTGTTCACTCCATTTTCAGATAATACAATCAAGACCGCTACCGTTCAGGGCAATCAATACCTGGTCGGGACAACAGATGTCACTAATCAGTCTGCCAGTGGCGAAGACCCCAGCGCGGATATCGGGTGTTATTTTTCCACATCTGCCAACGGAGGTCGGCTGCGTCTTGCATATACGGCCAATGATGGGAGGTCCTCGCCGGTCAAAGGTTTCTACTATACACTGAAATATCATATCGTCGGCAAGAACGGAACCCCTGCGAATGCGTCGGCTAAACCAATGGATATCAATGTGGCTCGCTATATCAATACTTCTTCGCAAAAAGCCACATTATTCCGCGAGATGACGGCAGCGGGATACATCTTTAACGGATGGTATACGAGCAGTTCCGATTTAAGCGGTACAAAGTATTCCGGGGAGACATCGACGACATCCAACATCAATGTTTATGCGGAATTTGTTCCCGCGACTGGTGATCTGACCATTATGAAAGAAATCAATGGATGGACATCCACGTTAAGTACGGAAAATCGCACATTTACTTTTCGCTTATCAGGAACATCGACCACCGAAGAAACCGTTGACCAAACAGAGACGCTGGAATTTGAGGCAGAAGCTCCCACATCAAAGTCAGTTACGTTCAGCGATGTGCCCGTGGGAACCTATACTCTGACAGAGACTTTCACGGATCGATATTGGAATACCACAACCAGCACAAAAACCATAACCATCGAAAACAGCAAGACAACAACCGTGAATTTTACCAACACGCTGAAGGTTGGTCATCTCAATGTAAATAAGATTATCGAAGAAGCCGATCCGCTTCTGTACATCCCTTCTGTAGAAGACAGATATAACAGTTCTCTGGCTGGATTTGCTTTTCGATTGTATGGAACTAGTGATTATGATACAAAAATTGACCTCTACGCTGTGACAGACAGTACGGGATATGCTGCATTTGCTGACGTAGAAACCGGAACCTATACTCTTACAGAGGCTTCACTGGAAGATGTCATGGCAGCCGCAGACCAGGGCAATACAAACAACGGCTGGTGCTATACAGGATAATGTGACGCAGACACTTCTGCAATACACAACGCCGACATCGCAGCAAGTGACGATTATTAATGATTCTTCTGTGGATGCCACTGTCAGCGCGACCCAGAATAATATTTTGAAAAAATGGCGTATTGCTGTTCATAAAAAAGATGCCATTTTGCTGGAAGAAGGCGCTTCGCAATACAAAGCGAGCCTGGCCGGCGCTGTCTATGGACTGTATGACGGAGAGACTGACGGAGAGGCAAATCTCATCGCCACTTATGAGACGGATGAAAAGGGTTATTTTCAGACCGACTATTATATCTGCGGCGACAACTGGTACTTACAGGAGATTTCTCCTTCCTTAGGCTATCTCCTTGACGAAACGAAGTATCCGATCAAAGCTTCCTTTGACGAATTCCCGGAAGGGAAAGAATATAATGAAGCAGTATTTGATTCTACCACACAGAAGGGAAAGAATACAAACTGTGTTTATGAAGAGCCGGTTCTTGGTAAGATCAATATTAAGAAAACGGACGAAGATGGAAACAACCTGGAAGGCGTAGAATTTTCTCTGAAGGATGCGGATGGGAAAGTTGTTGATACAGTCACTACCGATGTAAGCGGTTCTGCCGTATTCGAAGATGTCATACCTGCGACATATACCATCACAGAGACAAAAACGCAAAAAGGATTTTCTCTATTGACAGATACCATCGAAGTAGATATCCCCTATAGGATGAGTGAAGATGATGCCGCTTCTCACGATAACATAGTTCTTGACGATGCTCTGTACAACGAAGAGGAAGGAGATTATCTGTTTTATACCCTGACCTATACGATCAAAGACAGCGCGACGCTGAATCTGCCGATTACCGGCAATTCCGGCATGTCGATCGGGTGGATTGCAGCCGGATGTCTGTTGTTGATGCTTGGCGTAAGCGTATTCCTGAAAAAGAAACGTCAGATATAATGTTTTTATCAAAAACATCAAATAAAAGATATCGATAAACCAATTACAGACCAGATAAGGGGCTGTCGGAAAATGGACGGTCCCAGACAGGGAATCAGGGGCACCTTTGGATGACCCCTGATTTTTTCATAGAAAATAACTTAATATAAGAGATGTCTGGTTGGCGTTGCCTCAAGATTATCGAAAATGTGTTCGATAATTTCCGATATAACTATTGACAATCGAAAATATGTTCGATATAATAACTACAAGAAACAGAACAGACGTTCGTATACCAAAGATATCGATTACATATTTTATCAGTCTTATTTTGAAAAGCGCATGGAGGGGATAAAGATGACAGGAAGAACGGAAAGATGCCATAACAGATACCAGACTACCATTTCTGGACAGGCTAATAAAACAGCTTTTAGAACGGATAGAAGAGTTACAGAGAAAAAGAACGCGGGAAAAAAGAGGGATCAGGCGAATCTGGATGCAAGAGATTCTCACCAAAAGGTTCACCATTCCTCATCCGCTTATCACTCCAGGATTCATCATTCCCATAATTCCTGGGATAGAAGGAAGATAATCCTTTTTATCTCCCTTTCCCTATTTCTTTTGTCAGGAGGTATCGGCGTTTGCAGCGTGGTAATGGCTTCCGGCGGCTCTTTCGTTGTGGAGGCGAATCAGCCGTTGAGCGATGTAAAGTATAAAGTAGTAGAGATTGAGTATGGAGATAGTTTATGGAGTATCGCGAAGGATAATATGACACCGGGATTTTCTGACATTTACGAATATATTGATGAGATTAAGAGATGTAATCAACTTAATTCCGACCATATTACCTCTGGCGGCTATCTGATGATTCCGTATTACGAGGATTTGTCTTTATAACATGTTTGAATATCAGAACAAGATAACCTCTGTTGATTATTAAAAGTTGAAATCTATGGCTACCACAATCCCACTGGATTTAGACAATGGGCAGTTCACACAGATTCCGCGAAAAGAACTCATGAATATCTGTTTTCATAAATGCCGACTTTTGATAACAGAGGTTATTTTTTTCCCACATCCGATCCTGGTTCCCGCAACCGCACCTTTCCGGCAGCGCGTCTGCGCCGTTCGTCCTCGATGGCCGCATAATGCTTTCTCGTCGTGTTTACGTCTCTGTGCCCAAGCACATCGGCCACCAGATAGATATCGCCCGTCTCTTTATAAAGCTGTGTGCCGTAAGTGCTCCGTAGCTTATGCGGCGTGATATTTTTGAGGGTTGTGACGGTCTGAGAGTATTTTTTTACGAGATTCTCCACTGCGCGCACACTGATTCGCTTTTTTTGCATGGATAGGAAGAGAGCATTTTCCGACCCTTCCTTCGCAGTAATCAACTCACGTTCATCAAGATAATCCAGTAATGCCTCCCGCACTTCCTCGCCAAAATATAAGATGACTTCAGTACCGCCCTTGCGATGGATTTTCATCCCGTTGGTGTTGAAATCCAAGTCCTGGATGTCCAGCCCCACGCACTCGGATACGCGGATTCCAGTACCAAGAAGCAGTGTCAACATAGCCAGATCGCGTGTTTTGGTCTTGTCATGGTATTTTTGCTGGGACTTTGTCAACTTGTCACCATTTTCAACAGAATCCAGCAGTTTCGCAATCTCATCCACCTCCAGGCGGATAATAGCCTGGTCATGTTTCTTTGGCATATTTAACAGACTGGCGGTGTTTGTCTTTATTTTTTGCTTTCGATAAAAAAACTTATAAAAAGAACGGATGCTCGCCGTTTTTCTCATACGACCGCGTTCTTCGTTCGTGTGGATATTATTATCCAGGCCCTCATATAATTTGAGGTAATCAAGATATTCCTCCAGCTGCGTCAGCGTGATTTTATCCAATACTGTGACTGGCCAGGACTTTACAGGGCCTTCCTCCAGATCTGGATATTCTTCCTCCAGGAAACGGAAGAAGATGCGCAGATCGTAGCCATAGGCGATACGGGTACGGGAAGAGGTTGTCGGTTCGATACCACGAAAGAATTCCCTGCAGAAATCAGGAAGATCGCGGCAAAGTTTCCGGAGCCTTTTTTCATTTTCGATATTTACCTTATCCGAATAGCTTGCTTCATGCATGATATTATCTCCGTTATACGACACAAGGAACATGTCGAACATATTTTTGTCGCTTAAGCCATAAAATGTATTCATTTACTATATCACATAACCAGGGGTTTGTCAAAAATCCATATTGTTATTTGCGTAAATAACAATATGGATTTTATATAAATAGGGAGGATTTTTCTAAACTCCTATAATATCTGGTACCACATGCTATATTACCATGTTGGTGGTTTATCTATAATTTTGGAAGAAGTTTTAATCGATTTCCCAACGGATTTCTTGATATGCGTGACCAGAATCTTTCGGAAGCGGAAAAGCTGGCTGATTTCTCGACAGAAGTTTAGATATATGCCAGGATTTATGGCAGGGGACAATAGGGATGAATATATGGAAACATAAGATTGAGAAAACACATGCATCCCGCGTTAAAGTATGTTAAAATGGTGACAACACATAATATGATTTGAACGAAAAAACATGACAATGCGCTTCGAGATTACGCCTGGAGGAAATATGGATTCAACATACAGGGACAGATGGAAACGGGAACCGGATTCATTTTATTATTTATTTTATATGCCAAACGGAGCAGAGAGGATTTCAACTCTTGGCAGGGAGATTACGGTTCCGGCTCACCAGATCATGAATAAGACAGAAGAATTGACGCCTTATTGTTATTTTGTAAAAAAAGGGCGTGTCATCTGTTATGATATCGATGAGAACGGCAGGAAAAAAATATACAGCGTATTCACGGCGAATTCTCTTTTTTTAGAGGAATGTCTGTTATTTTTTCGTCCCTGTAACGTATATTTTGAAACGACAATTCCCAGTGTTTTGAAACAGATTGAGCGCTGCGACTTGATGCATGCCTTTAAAAATGATGTAGATATGGTAATGGATTTTAATGAATATCTGTCAGCGAAATACATTTCCTCTATGGATATGATGCGTTTGAACCAGCATAAAAAAGCCGAATGGAGAGTATGCAAGCTTTTAGAAGCATTTATGGATGTTTATGGGGTTCCTTATGAAGGAAGGATCATGATTCATGAAAAGATTACGCATCAGATGATGGCGGATATTCTGGGGATTAACCGGGTTACAATCACGAAGATATTTAAACGATTGCGGGAAGCTTTTTTGGATCAGATTAACGGTTATTATTGTGTCAGAAGCAGGAAACTGCTTCATCAATATATGGACCAATTGTAGTTGGCACTTCTGTAGTCGTTTTAAACAACAACAGGAACGGAAAAATGTAAGGGTTAAATAGATTACAAAATATGCAGGTTTTACACCAGATGTATATATCACGTATGTAGTACATTTTACATATGTGGTATGCGCGTCTGGTTTATTTTTTTGTTTTTTTTACAATACCAATAAGATTGATAAACGTTTTAAAAATCTTTTCATTCAAAAGGCAAGGTAAACTGCTGATCAAACTTGTATACAGTGCAACTTACTGACAAAACACAACACTTCAGCAACCAATAAACTATATTAACGAATTTCAGGTTTGCCGTGAATAACCAAACCATTTTAAAAAGAGGAGGAAAAGAATATGGTATTACCTCAATTTGAATATCTTGCTCCCAAGACGTTGGGAGAGGCCTGTAACCTGCTCTATGAGCTGGGAAGCGGAGCGAAGGTGATGGCAGGAGCAACGGATTTGATCCCGCCGATGAGAGATAAAGTGATATCTCCGGAATATCTGATTGACATTAAGAATATCCCAGGATTGGATTATCTCGAATATGACGAAACGGAAGGATTGAAAATCGGTGCGCTGACGAAGCTGCGCACCATTGAGAAGTCTCCGTTGGTAAAAGAAAAGAATCCGGCAATCGCTCATGCTGCTAAGGTAGTGGCTTCCACGCAGATCCGTGCAAAAGGCACGATGGCCGGAAATATCTGTAATGCTTCCCCATCTTGTGATACCGCTCCAAACCTTGTTGCACAGGGAGCAAAAATCCTTGTACAGGGACCGAATAATGACCGCGTGATTCGTATCGAAGACTTCTTCCTGGGAGTAAAAAAACCTCTCTGGAACCGGGAGAAATCGTGACGGGTATTGTCATTCCTCCATTGGCTGAAAATGAAGCGGCAGCATATATTAAGCATGCAGTACGTAAAGCGATGGATTTGGCCATTATTGGTGTTGCGGTGAAGATTAAAGTAGAAGATGGCATTTGCACGGATGCGAAAATTGCCCTGGGAGCAGTTGCTACGACACCAATTCGTGCTCCGAAAGCTGAGGAAGTGCTGATTGGAAAAGAATTGACAGAAGATGTCATCGTGGAAGCATCTGTGGCAGCGATGAATTCCTGTAATCCGATTTCTGATATTCGTGCATCAGCAGAGTATAGAAAAGATATGATTCGTGTATTTACGAAACGTGCCATTAAACAGGCTATGGAAAGCTTATAGGAGGGTGAAACAGTATGAAACATATGATTAGTCTGACCATCAATGGGGATCCCATCGATGCGATTGTAAAAGATAATCTGACACTGCTGGACTTTCTTCGCGATCAATTATTTCTGACCGGTACCAAGAAGGGCTGTGAAGAAGGAGAATGTGGTGCCTGCACCGTTATGTTGGATGGAAAACCGATTAATTCATGTTGCACACTTGCCGTTGAATGTGATGGCCATGATGTGGTAACTGTAGAAGGAATCGCGAAAGATGGTAATCTTCATCCACTTCAGAAACAGTTTATCGAGAAATGGGCTTTGCAGTGCGGTTACTGTACCCCTGGTATGATTATGTCCGCAAAAGCACTTTTGGATTCCAATCCACATCCGACAGAGCTGGAGATTCGTGAAGCGATTGAAGGAAACCTTTGTCGTTGTACTGGATACGCCAAAATCGCGGAGGCTATCCAGGCTGCAGCAGAACAGATGAATTGGGAGGAGGCGTAACACATGCATAAAGATTGCGATAAAACGTATTTTAAAAAACCAGAATTTTATCGTTTGACCGGTGAGACCAATTATGTTCGTATCGATGCCGAAGATAAGGTTACCGGACATGGTCAGTATGTAGGCGATATCATGTTCCCGGATATGCTGACCGGAAAAATGGTCAGAAGTCCTTATGGAAGAGCCAGAATCCTCTCCATCGATACCAGCGAAGCGGAAAAGGTACCAGGCGTAAAATGTATCCTGACTGCTAAAGATTTTGAATGGAAATCAAAAGTTGGAAACGGAGAATTTGCCGCAGAATTTGCAGATAAAGAGGTTCTCTGTAGCGAAATCGTTCGTCAGGTTGGCGACGATGTAGCAGCTGTTGCTGCTGTAGACGAAGAGAGTGCACAGAGAGCAGCGGATTTGATTAAGGTAGAGTACGAAGTTTTGCAGGGTGTATATGATCCATTCGAAGCGATGGAAGAGGGCGCGCCGGAAGTAAACTGGGAAGGTAAAGGCCTTCATAATATCGGTATGCAGTCTGTGATGAAAGCCGGAACCGATATTGATGAAGAATTTAACAATGCTACCTACGTACAGCATAGAGAGTACTCTACTCATCGTATGGTCCATGCAGCAATGGAACCGCATGGTGCAGTCGCTACCTATCGTAATGGAACTTATACCGTATGGATGTCTACACAGATGGCTTATGTTGATCAGTTCTGGTATGCACGTTGTCTTGGCGTCGGCGAGAATCATGTGCGTATTATCAAACCGTTGGTCGGCGGTGGATTCGGCGGTAAGCTGGATTCCTATTCCTTCGGTCTTTGCGCGGCGAAAATGGCAGAACTGACCGGACGTCCGGTTCGTATGATTTTATCTAGAGAAGAAGTATTCCAGTCTACCCGTAACCGTCATCCGATTTATATGAAGATCGATACGGCATTTGGTGAAAACGGAAAGCTTCTGGCAAAGAAATGTTATCACGTCTTGGATGGTGGTCCTTATGGTGGATCTGGTGTCGCAGCATGCGCACAGGCAACCCTTTGGGCAAACTTCCCATATAAGATGAATTCCGTAGACTTCATGGCGCGTCGTGTGTACACGAATAACCCATCCTCTGGTGCCATGCGTGGATATACTGCCTGCCAGGTACATTTTGCTCATGACCTGAATATGCAGTACGCAGCTGATCAGATGGGCATCGACCCGGTCGAATTCAGAAAGGTGAGCGCAGCCGATCCGGGTTACGTGGCACCAGCCGGCCTGGCTATCACCAGCTGTGCTTATAAAGAAACGCTTGATACCGCTGCGAAAGAAATCGGCTGGTATGAGAAGAAAGGCAAGATGAAGAAAGGCGAGGGTATTGGATTTGCCGGAACCGGTTTCGTATCTGGTACAGGATTTGCCGTTCTCGAAGCACCAAACCAGAGTTCCGCATGCGTTACGGTACGTGTGAACAAACGTGGTATGGCTACCCTTTATATCGGTTCTCATGATATTGGCCAGGGTTCTGATACGGTTATGACTGCTATCGTAGCAGAAGAACTTGGTCTTCCAATGGATATGGTAAAGACATTCATGTCCGATACCTTCCTTACTCCATGGGATTCCGGTTCTTACGGAAGCCGTGTTACTTTCCTCGCAGGTAATGCCGCACGCCGCGCTGCTGTTGACGCGAAACGCCAGCTCTTTGAGGTCATTGGACCGATGTGGGGCGTGATGCCGGAGACACTCGAATGTCTGGAAGGAAAAGTCATCAGTAAAGAAAAAGCAGAACTGCAGATGCCGATCGGCGACGCGATGTATAAATATATGACCGTCAAAGGCGGAGATGAGCTGGTTGGTGTTGGTTCTTACTACCATAGAACCGATAACTCTCAGTACAATGGCGTGAACACGACCAACTACGCACCGGCATACAGCTTCTCCACCGGAGCAGCCCATTTGACGGTTGATGAGGAAACGGGTGTTCTGGATATTGATGAATTCGTATTCGCGCATGACTGCGGTCGCGCATTGAACCGCCGTGCCGTAGAAGGTCAGCTGGAAGGTTCCATCGGTATGGGTCTTGGATACGCTGTGTATGAACACAATGTAACCAAAGAAGGTAAGATTCTGAACCCGAACTTCCGTGACTACCGTCTTCCAACCGCTTTGGATATGCCGAAGATGCGTACCTTCTATGATTTTACTCCAGATGCGGAAGGACCTCTGGGTGCAAAGGAAGCCGGAGAAGGTTCCGCAGCGCCAGTGGCACCGGCCATCGCTAATGCAGTTAATATGGCTACTGGGGTTTACTTTACCGAACTTCCTCTCGATCCAGAACATATCTGGAGAGCGCTTCACGGCATGAAGGACGACCGTAATTCAAAATAAAACGGATGATAGACAAAGGATAAACGTTTACTGTTCCTGTCTGTTGGCAAAATACCACAGGAACAGTAACGATTTTGCCCTACTAGAAGTGCGTCTACGACGCAGGGGCAATCTCCTGTATGAGTAGTGAGTAATCTATGTAATCTTTCAGAATTTTTTATTCACATATACAGAAGGGAGAAAATATGCATTATTTTAAGAACCATTTTGGACTGATTATCTCGATTTATGTTGCTTTGTTTATGTCCGTCTCCATGGCCACAGTTGGCGTGCTCTGGAATGCCGCAGAGGCTGGGATTCATCTGGAAAACTGGATCTTAAACTGGGGTGCTGCTTTCTTAAGTTTTACGCTGGTAAGTATCATACTTCCGGTAAAAATGATTGGAGATAAGGCTGCGCAGGCACTAAAACTCAAGGAAGAGGGATGGGGCTTCTTCTTCTTATCCAATGCTGTAAGGACATTATTTTTCAATACAGTGGTAACTATCGTGTTGACCGGATGCGGTATGGGATTTGACAATCCTTATCTCTGGGCAGCCATTGGAGCACAGATCTTGCCAATGTACATCATCAGTTTTCTGTTTTCATGCGTTTACGAAAAGCTGGCGTTCCGCATTGCATGTAGCATATTGGGACAGCCGCCGTATAAAGTAGGAGACTGAATGCAGAATCAGATCAGAATGTCAATTGTTCTGTATGGCATTTTTGAAATGAAAAGAATGATTGAAAGGGAGTGGCAGAAAAGCCACTCCCTTTCATTGATTAATTCTCCTCAAAAATACATCCAACACCTTCGATATGATATTTGCAGGTGGAGCATTCTGTGATGTACCCGTTATATTTTTCATTATTCACATAGGCGCCGCAGATGCCATTGTGTCTGGCGTAGACCTGCAGGCACATGTCGGCAACGAAATTGCAGGCGGTCGCTTTTCCGCCACAGTATCTGCAGATATAGTTACTGCAGCCTTTTTCTTCGACTTCGATTCCGTTATCGAGTGTCATCTTTTTTAAAATATGTCCCATAAATGATTCTCCTCCTTCTTTTTCTATGGACGATTGATAAATCTGATTTATGGTTTCTGCAAAATCCATACGTTGAATATAGGTTGACATCTCCAGTTGCAGACAAACGATTAAAGTATGGAGGAATTGCACTCTGCCTTATAAATCAATATTAAGTTCCTGTATCCGAGCGTCAATTTCCTTGTTACGCTCATAAAATAATAGATTTTTATTATGTTCAAAATACTTATCACAGCCATATTGACTGATATATTCGGATGTGTATGAATTCATCGTTAACTCTGTAACGAGAATCAGGATTTCCTGGCCATCAGGATATACTTCTTCAAAAAACAGAAAAATCTGCGTCAGATAATCTCCAACGGCGGTTGCTTGCCTGTCCAAATCTGCTTTTTTCTTGGCAAAAGCAGACTGAATCAGGGAGAAATCTTCCTGTGGTTCTAAGAGCAGCTTCTTTTGGAAAGACGCCAGCTTTGATAATACGATGTGGAGACTCTGATTCTGGTCCTCGGAAAGCGTGTGGAAACGATGATTTTGTTCCAGGCGTTTCGACAGAACATCGACCTGATTAGTCAGGGCATCCCGCAAATGAAAGTCCTGTAAATGTGGGGCTTCCCATTCCGATTTTATCTGCCGCAGGATGGACAGAAGCTGGAGCAGTGCTTTTTGCGTGATAATCAACTGTCTGGTTTTCAGTGTAATCGCATCAAATAACAGGCCGATCAGAGCAATGCGCTCATCGAAGCGTGCTTTCCTTGCCCGTTCTTTTACACTATCTGAAACTGTGCCATCGAGAATTTTATCGATTTCATAGCCGGAACGGTATTTACAGAAGAGGTCATAGTAAGCGGAGAAATCTCTGGCGATCTCTGGAAACTGGAGATATTGGGCAATCAGCTTTTCCTCGACAGGGAGATCGTTTTTCTCATAAATCTGTATCATTTTCGATAAATCTTCCCAGCCACGGGCGGTCACGAACCGTTTTCCCGAAGCGGTGCTTTCCATGCGGTAAAAATTATCTTTCTTCACTTCCAGATAAGCGAGGATGGATGGGTGTACATTTTTTTCGTAAGCATATTCTTTCCAAACCTGGAAATCCGGTTCGACAGGAATCTGTTTCAGGCGGTCTAGCGTGACGATGTCGAATTCGCGGACCGACTTGTTGTATTCTGGCGGGTTTCCTGCTGTGACCACGATCCATCCAAAGGGAATCTTATGGCGGCCGAACAGTTTATATTGTAAAAATAAGAGGATAGATGGGGCTAGGGTGTCGGTGACGCAATTGATCTCATCGAGAAAAAGAATGCCTTCCGTTACACCAGTGCGTTCCATTTCCTCATAGATAGAAGAAATGATTTCGGACATGGTGTATTCCGATACGTCATATTCTGTACCGCCATAATTCTTTTTTGTAATAAAAGGCAGGCCGAGTGCGGACTGTCTGGTGTGGTGGGTCATGGAATAGGAGACGAGGCCCACGTTCAGTTCCTCCGCAATCTGCTGCATGATTGCCGTTTTCCCGATGCCGGGCGCGCCGATGAGAAATACCGGCCGCTGTTTTTCGGCAGGAATCTCGTAGCTTCCGTAAGCATCTTTGGAAAAATAGGCGATCATCGCTCGCTTGATCTGCTCTTTGGCTTCTTTGATGTTCATTTAATCTCCCTTCCTTTCTGAAAGGTCATGTTCGCTTAACAGCACTTTGATCGCCCAAACAGGAACCATAGCGTCTTCCAGCATGAAATCAGGACGGGTGGCTGCGCTGTTGGACAACTTATCGGGCTGGAACGGATCGGATGGAATCTGATCTGGCTCGACAAAGACAAAGGCTGTCTCATAAGTGGGGCGGAACTGTGGATACGTCCCAATTCCATCGGTAAAATAAAGCAGTCCTTTTAATTCGGTTAACTGCTGTGCATCCTGCAATCGTTCTACATATTGAAATACCGGGCGAAAATCAGTTCCGCCAAAGCCATGTAGCTGCATGACGGCAAGATACGCGTCCAGTTCTTTTTGGCTGGTTATCTTTTTGATCTCCTGGATCTGGCTGTCGCATTGTATGATGTAGATAATGATCTGTTCTAAAAACGATTCTTCTACTTTCAAGTAAT
>JAJQDO010000356.1:0-9271 GCA_021202175.1 Clostridiales bacterium
TCAAGTGAGCGTCACTGTAGCACCAGGTTGAAATCACCTTTATTCATTTCCTTCCAAAAGTAGATAAGATGGATTTTCTCATCCAGAATGCGGTGGAACTGGGCGCGGCGAGAATCGTGCCGATGGCTTCCAAAAGATCCGTGGTGAGATTGGATGCCAAAAAGGCAGCGAAAAAGGTTCAGAGATGGAATGAGATTGCCAAGAGCGCGGCCAAGCAGTCGAAACGTTCCGTGATACCGGAGGTGACAGGAGTCATGTCCCTGAAAGAAGCCGTCGAATACGGAAGAAACCTTGATATGCTGCTGATTCCCTACGAGGATGCCGAAGGAATCACCCATTCCAGGGAAGTTCTTGCTTCTGTCAAAGGCCGGAAAAGCCTGGGCATTTATATCGGCCCGGAAGGAGGATTTCAGGAAGAGGAAGTGGCGCTGGCTGTTGAGGCGGGTGCGCATTCAATTACCCTGGGGCACCGGATTCTGCGCACGGAGACGGCAGGAATGGCTGTGCTCTCTATATTAATGTTTCTGTTGGAGGAAGATTACTGATTTTGGAATAAGTCGTTTCGCTTACGGCGATAAGGCAAAATCCAAGCAGTAATAGTGTGATTGATGTCGAAAAGGATGGAATGAATCATTTGATTTCAAAGCAGACGATATCTTTAGTGATTATGATATATGAGGAGGAAAAACGATGGCAGGTTCATCATTTGGTAAAATATTTTGTGTGAGTACCTGGGGCGAGACCCACGGGCGAGGCGTTGGCGTTGTCGTGGATGGCTGCCCGGCGGGGCTTTCTTTATGTGAAGAGGATATTCAAAGATATCTGGACCGGAGAAAACCGGGTCAGTCCAAATTTACGACGAAAAGGCAAGAAGGAGATCAGGTTGAGATATTATCCGGGATATTCGAGGGGAAAACGGCGGGTACGCCGATATCCCTGGTCGTGTATAATAAAGACCAGCGCTCGAAGGACTATTCGGCGATTGCCGACATCTATCGGCCGGGCCATGCCGATTATACATTCGACCAGAAATATGGCATCCGTGATTACCGGGGCGGCGGCCGTTCTTCGGGACGGGAGACGATCGCCCGGGTGGCAGCCGGCGCGATTGCGGCCAAGATATTACAGGAGATGGGCATCGAGGTTTTCGCCTATGCGGAAGAAATCGGGCCTTACGTGATTGACAAAGCGAACTGGAATCCGGCGCTTCGGGAAGAAAATGTACTATATATGCCTGATGCACAAGCGGCCGAGAAGGCGGCAGCTTATCTGGAAGAAAAGATGGAGGCGAAGGATTCCTGTGGCGGTGTTGTCGGCTGTAAGATATCCGGTATGCCGGTGGGAATCGGTGAGCCGGTTTTTGATAAGCTGAGCGCGAAGTTAGGGCAGGCGATTTTATCCATTGGCGCGGTGAAAGGCTTTGAGATCGGTGACGGTTTCACGGCGGCAAAGTCTGTCGGCTCAGTAAATAACGATGCATTTTATAATCATAACGGTCATATCGAGAAAGAGACCAACCATTCCGGCGGCGTCCTGGGAGGCATGAGTGATGGCTCAGAGATTTATTTTCGCGCGGCGTTTAAGCCGACCCCATCCATCGCTTCGCCGCAGAGGACCGTCGCGACGAACGGAGAGGAAAGGGAGATTGTGATCAAAGGCAGACATGACCCGATTATCGTTCCCCGGGCGGTTGTCGTGGTGGAATGCATGGCGGCCATCACCATTATTGATGAACTGTTCGTTAACATGAGCAACCGCCTCGATTGAGTGAAAGAATTTTATGGGCCAAGGGAGTAATCGTCAGCAAATGAATGTCACGTTGCGATTCATGGCGAACCGGATTTTACAGTCATATTTTTTAAAATGATAGCCAGTGGAACAGTGTCAAAAAATGGGGAGCAAAATAGTGAGGTGTCTATAATGATGGTACTGCACTAAAAAAACGAAAATTACGATAAGAAGATAATTAGAAACATAAGAAAAGAGGATAAATGTCATGAAAAAATTAACAAGAGAAGAAGCCTGGGATTTTCTGACAGAGTATGTACAGACGCCAGCCCTGCAGCAGCATGCCCTGACTGTGGAGACGGCGATGCGGCATTTTGCCCGGTTAAACGGGGAAGATGAAGAACTTTGGGGCGTTACTGGTCTGTTACACGATCTGGATTATGAGAAATATCCGGATGAGCATTGCAAAAAGGCGACAGAGATTATGGAAGAAAAAGGGATTGATCCGGTATATATCCGTGCCATGAACAGTCATGGCTATGGCATCTGTACTGATGTACGACCGGAATCTGCCATGGAAAAGACACTCTTCACCATCGATGAGCTGACGGGACTGATTCACGCCGTTTGCCTGATGCGCCCTTCAAAGAGCGTACTGGATCTGGAAGTGAAGTCCGTGAAGAAGAAGTTCAAATCAAAAGCATTTGCGGCCGGTGTGGACCGTGATGTGATCAGGCAGGGCTGTGAGATGCTCGGCATGGAATTGGACGACGTGATAAGAGAGACGATTGCCGGGATGAAGGAAAATGCCGAGGAGATCGGTCTGAAGGGGAATCTGTAATCCGCTATAAAAAATGGTACACAAGGAGTGAGAAGATGGAGCAAAAAGAGCTGCTTACGATATTGGATCAGGTGGCAGAAGGAGGCGTCACTCCAAAAGAAGCCCTGCAAAAGATTCGGGTGGAACCGTATAAGGAGACAGCGGAAGGTTATGCAAAAATCGATATGCACAGAGGCATACGGCAGGGAGTGTCAGAAATAATCTATGGCGCTGGAAAAACGAAGGAACAGATTCTGGGCATCGTGCAGACGATGAGAAGTGAGAGCGATAAAGCGATTCTGATTACCAGAATGTGTCAGGAAGCAGCAGATTACCTTTCCAAAAGCTGTCCTCTTCATTATGACTCCCTCTCAAAGATTGGAATCGTCGGGGACCTTAGTGAACCAGATGGCCGAGGGAAGATTGTTGTTGCCACAGGAGGAACCAGTGATATTCCTGTAGCTGAAGAGGCAGCATTGACAGCAGAATTTCTTGGGAATAAAGTGGTTCGGCTCTATGATGTGGGCGTGGCAGGCATTCATCGGCTCATGAGTCATGTCGATGAATTGATGGATGCTACTGTGGTAATCGCCATAGCCGGCATGGAAGGTGCTTTGGCCAGCGTAATCGGCGGAATGGTGGATTGTCCGGTTATCGCCGTGCCGACCAGTGTAGGGTACGGCGCTAATTTTGGCGGATTGTCCGCTCTCCTCTCCATGCTGAATTCCTGCGCCAGCGGCGTCAGTGTGGTCAATATCGACAATGGTTTTGGAGCGGCGTATCAAGCCAGTATGATTAATCATATTAAGTAAAAAATGAGGGGATGTAACGATTCGCACAAAGTGGTGAACAGTAACGTTGGGAATGATAACAGATAAAATTATTTAGTTTATGACGGTTATTTGTGGAATGTGACAGTTCTAAAAGTTAATAAAAGAAAGAATATTGTTGATTGTAACTAGAAATCTTTACAAGAAGGTCACGACATTGTATAATTTATCCTATAAGGAAATGCTTCTTTATACTACAAATGATATATAGCAATCTTAACATTAATTTATTCAAACAATGATGTCTGTAGGATGGAGGCGTGTTATGGGAAAACAAAAAAGATTGTATGTATCGATACCTGTTTATGACCCGAACCAGAAAATAAATATAGAGCATGTATATACAGCTGTGTCAGCAGATGCCGTGAACCGTTATAGAAAGCTCCAGGGAGACGATATCTCTTTTGAAATTGGAATCGATGAACATGGATGGGATGTCGATTCGTCGGATTTGTTGGAGGATGACGACAGCTCCTGGAAAAAGGGAGAGGGAGATGTTGTTGAAAAGATCAGGACTTCTTTATTTATGTTGAATGTCGAGTATGATGATATTACTCGTCATACAGATGAGGCGTATGATAAAACGATTCAGGATATGATCCATAAGCTCTACGCGAAGGGCGACATTTATAAAAAACGAATTGATTGCCGAAGATGCAGTTCCTGTGATGAATTATGGGAGAATAATCAGACCGATGGCCTGGTGTGCCCAAAGTGCGGGCGAAGATTAGTGAGAGCAACGGAATATGCCTATTATTTCAGAGCATCTGCCTATATGGAGAGGATGCGGAACTATCTGGATACCCATCTGGATTTTATCCAACCGGAAGGGCGAAAAACAGAGATATTAAATGATATGGCGACTGGCAACCTTGATGATTTTTGCATTTCAACGGATTCTGTGCACGGAGGCATTCCTGTGGAATTTGACAGAGGACATGTTGTTTATCTGATAAATGATGTTTTTCCGTACAATTCTTCTATATCAGAATCTGTGTCGGAATCGAAAATCAAGTCGGAGTCAGAATCAGCACCCGAATTTAATTCGAATTTGGAATCCGTACCAAAATTTGAGTCGGAATCAAGATTCTTATCAGAATTTGAGTTAAAAACGGAATCCATATCGGAATTCGAGACGGGTGGCAGTAACAATCGGCTCGATACCAATGACATAGTATATATTTACCTGCTTTCACCAGATCGGGAACAGTTTGAAAAAAATGAATATGAGAACAATAACATCATTTACTGGCCGATTATCATGATGGCTCTTGGATTGCCGTTACCGCAAAGGATATATGATTATTCCTGGACTGAAGCGAATGAGAAGAATTATTTCTGGACAGCGGCGAAAGAGGAAAATGATTTTTGGGCATTGTCCCAAAAAGAGGAGGATGTGGATCCGGTTCAAATCATATTAAAATACGGAACAGACGCCCTCAGATACTATCTGTTGAAAGAAATGAATCATCCATCAGGTTTTTCTTTTCATGAGGATCAATTGGTCTCCATGCTCCATTCGGATCTGATCAGCGGCCTGGATCGTCTGTTAAGAACGGTCAGTTTTCTGGCAAAAAGATATTTTGACGGCAAGCTTCCGGTGTGGAGAGGAGAAGCAGAATGTGAAGAGGATATGGAATTGATCCAGTTGACAGAGCAGACAGTGGAACAGGTCAACACGTACATGGAGCGGAATAATTATGCCAAAGCTTTGGAAAGCATCTGGTATCTCATCTCGCGTACCAATGTATATCTTGATGACAGGAAGCTGTGGGATCAGTCGAAGGAGACCTGTTGCGAAGGGGAACGGGACAGATTGGCACAGGTTCTTTATCATTCTTCGGAGTGTCTGCGTTTTATCGGTGTTCTTCTGAGACCTTTTTTGCCACAAACAGGCAAAAGAATCCTCGATTCCCTGAAAGTTCCCGATAGCCAGCGAACTTTTGATAGCCTGAAAACATTTGGTGATGAATGTTTTGTAAAAGAGCACGAAGATTGTTTTTCATTATACTCAGAGATTATTTCCTATCCGGACATTGATACCTATCCGGGCGCGGATTCTTATATTGAGATAGATGATATCAACAATATATATAATCATTTAGAAACAAAGGCGCAGCTGGATGATGGAGAAAATGCCGGTGCAGCCAGGAGATTTTTGCTCTGCCTAAATCTGAATCCAAATGGAGCCGAAGAGATGATGTTGAATTAAAGATAAGACAGTATTAAAAAAAGAGATGGCATAAAATTAAATTGGTTTCGCCATTTCCAGAATCAGTCCGTACGATACCCCATGAAGTACGGACTATTTTTATGACCAAAAAAATAGAATGAAAAACCGAAAAACATTAGCGAAAAATTAAAAAAACATGTTGAGTAAATGATTTCTTAATGGAAGAATTGGATACGTAAGTATGGATGGTAATGAATATATTTCATTTATAAATATCCGTTCAAATAACACAGTATGATACGGAGTTTTCGCTATCCATATTAGTGCACCGAATAATATCGAACCGAAAGACAGTTATCGTAATCTGAAGGTGTGTGATCGCATTCCAGAAGATAGTTTGCGTATTCCGGGGAGACGTTCATCGTATTCTGGGAGTAAAAATGTGTATTCCGGGGAGACGTTTATCGTATTCTGAAAGATAGTTTACGTATTCCAGAAGATGGTTATCATATTATTGGTGTACTGGAATCAGGTGGTAATATGTATACTTTGTTGACAAAAGATGGCCTGGCCAAGAGGGGCAGGCTGGAGACAGTGCACGGGACGATCGAGACCCCTGTTTTTATGAATGTGGGTACGGTGGGAGCCATCAAGGGCGCTGTCAGTACTGATGATCTGAAGATCATCGGAACGCAGGTGGAATTATCGAATACCTATCATCTCCATGTGCGGACGGGAGATACGTTGATCAAACAGTTTGGCGGCCTGCATAAGTTTATGGCGTGGGACAGACCGATTCTGACCGATTCGGGAGGTTTCCAGGTGTTTTCCCTTTCAGGACTTCGCAGGATTAAGGAGGAAGGCGTTTATTTCCAGTCTCATATCGACGGACATCATATTTTTATGGGGCCGGAGGAGAGCATGGAGATTCAGTCTAATCTCGGATCGACGATTGCCATGGCTTTTGACGAGTGCCCTCCCAGTAAGGCGGATGATGACTATATCCGTAACTCTGTCGATCGTACGACCCGCTGGTTAGAGCGCTGTAAGGTGAAGATGGAAGAACTCAACCGCCTTCCGGATACGGTAAATCCTCATCAGCTGCTCTTTGGCATCAATCAGGGCGGAGTTCTTGCAGACGTCAGGCGCGATCATGCCAGAAGGATCAGCGAGATGGATCTGGATGGCTATGCCATTGGCGGGCTGGCAGTGGGAGAGACACATGAGGAGATGTATCACATCCTCGACGAGACGGTTCCCTGCCTTCCGGAGGATAAGCCGACCTATCTGATGGGCGTCGGGACACCGGCCAACATCCTGGAAGCTGTCGACAGGGGAGTTGATTTCTTTGACTGCGTGTACCCATCCAGGAACGGGAGACATGGGCATGTTTACACGGACCATGGAAAGCTCAATCTTTTCAATAAAAAGTATGAGCTGGATGCCAGACCCATCGAGGAAGGCTGCGGTTGCCCAACGTGCAGAAGCTACAGCAGAGCCTATATCAGACATTTGCTGAAGGCGAAGGAAATGCTGGGCATGCGATTGTGTGTACTGCATAATCTTTATTATTATAATCATCTGATGGAACGCATCAGAGCCGCGATTGAAGAACATCGCTATAAAGCGTTTAAACAATCCATGCTGGATGGATATCTCATACCGGAAGATTAAGTTAAAACGATAAGAAATATCAAAACAAACAACAATGAGACAACAATAATACAAAATTAAGAAACAAAGAAGAGTAAATGGAGGTATCATATGTTACTAAGTTCAAGCAGCGGCATTACGATGATCGTAATGTATATTGTCATTTTTGGAGCGATTATTTATTTTATGATGATTCGCCCGCAGAACAAACAGAAAAAAGAGACAGAGGAATTGCATGCCAGTATGCAGGCAGGAGACAGTGTGTTGACGACCAGCGGTTTTTATGGCGTGATTATTGATATCATGGATGACACCGTAATCGTTGAGTTCGGAAATAACCATAACTGTCGTATTCCGATGACCAAGAACGCGATTCAGGCGGTGGAGAAACCGAATCTTGCCAAGACAGCGGAAGAGGAAGAGTAGAATACATTCACCCATAAATGTTTATTATATCAAAATGATTCAGAAGCCCCGGAAATACGCTAACGTCATTTCCGGGTTTTTTCTACGCAAATCGATTTGATATCAATTTGATACATTTGTGCTGTTTTGAATGCTTTCACATTGGTTCTAAAACGCAATATCCCTCATAGGATATACAAATGGAAAGACTTCATGGGGGATATTATGGACGGGATACGTAAAACTGGGGCACAAAAATTCATAACGCTGTTGATTGGAACTGTGACGGCAGCTATGGTGACAGCGCTATCACTGTTAATTTTCGCACTGATTATACTGAAGACGGAACTGTCTTCCAGTGGACAGGAGATCGAGGTCATCTGCATCAGCGTACTTTCCTGTTTTGCTGGAGGCTTTTTTTGTGGAAAAAAGAACGGTGCGAGAGGATTTCTGTGGGGGTTGGCCGTGGGAGTCATATATTTTACGGCGCTATTGATTATCCGGCTCATGAATGGACAGGAAACTGCTTCCGAAGGGCTTCCGCTTTTCACGACATTTCTCTATTGCGCGGGAAGCGGGATGCTTGGCGGCATGGTAAGCTGAATGAACAGGGTTGTCTCTAGAAACAACCATGTTAGAATGAAAAAAACTCTTTACTTATAAAAATGTTTTTGTTATACTAGCCAAAGGAGTGTCGTAAATTGGTGCTCGAAGATTACAAGCAAGGAGGCATTATCAATGAAACGTGTTAAAACACTTACTGGCAACAAGACATATGCTGTGACGATGTGCAAGGGCGGTTGTGGCGAATGTCAGACATCCTGTCAGTCTGCCTGCAAGACTTCTTGTACGGTTGGAAACCAGACTTGTGAGAATAACAAATAAGTATTACATAGCAAACGTTATTCTGCAGATGCACATTCGCGCGACTGGAATTATGTCACATATGTGATTTTGACAGGTGTAAGAACGTGTCCAGGGGTGTCCCTTCTTATTGCAGGGTGACGTTTACTATAACTTTTGCATGGCTGGTTACGAAGGATGTCTTCGTTTTGATATGCTTGCATCAGGGTGAACAGGTTTTCTGTTCACCTTATCTCTTGTTTTATGGGAAAGTTTGCGTGCCTGTTCATTAAAGTGTATTGGGGCATAACCTGACAGACGTACCAGGTTCGCCGTGAATAGTAACAAACATTTCCCATGAAAAATCAGAGACGGAAAGGAGAAACGATTGTGGCCCATCAATACAAGAATAATGGCTATAATATTGTGATGGATGTATGCAGCGGCGCGATTCATGTGGTTGATGACGTGGTCTATGATGTGATCGCTCTCTTTGAACAGGAAGATCTGGCATCGATGGTCAGTCAGCTTCCTTATGAGAAGGCGGAAGTGGAAGAAGCTTACCAGGAAGTGGTCGAGCTGAAAGAAGAGGGGCTTCTGTTTACAGAAGATATATATGAAAATTATATCAAGGAAGTAAAAGAAAGGAAGACAGTCGTGAAGGCGTTATGTCTCCACATTGCGCATGACTGTAATCTGGCCTGTCGCTACTGTTTCGCGGAAGAAGGAGAATATAAGGGAGAGCGTTCTCTGATGAGTGCCGAGGGCGGAAAGGCAGCGCTTGATTTTCTGGTGAGGAGCTCGGGGAATCGACATAAT
>JAJQDO010000356.1:9281-13904 GCA_021202175.1 Clostridiales bacterium
ATCTGGAAGTAGACTTCTTTGGCGGAGAGCCGACGATGAATTTCGGGGTCGTCAAGGAGATTGTCGCTTACGGACGTTTCCTGGAGGACAGGTTTGACAAGCATTTTCGGTTTACATTGACCACGAACGGCATCCTGTTAAATGATGAGATGATGGACTTTGCCAACCGGGAGATGGACAATGTCATCTTGAGCATTGACGGGCGTAAGGAGATTCATGATTATATGCGCCCGACCAGGAACGGCAAGCCGAGTTATGATATCATCATGCCGAAGTTTCAGCAGTTTGCGGCATCGAGACATCAGCAGAAATATTATGTGAGAGGAACTTTTACCCGGAGGAATCTCGATTTTTCCAAAGATGTGCTTCATCTGGCGGATGCCGGATTTGAGCAGATTTCCATGGAACCGGTGGTAGGATTACCGGACGAGCCCTATGCGATTCGCGAGGAGGATCTGCCGCAGATTTTTGCGGAATATGATCGTCTGGCCAAAGAGATGGTGGAGAGAAATCGAGAAGGAAAAGGTTTTAATTTTTTCCATTTAATGATAGACATGACGGGTGGCCCGTGCGTGGCCAAACGGCTTTCCGGCTGCGGAAGCGGGATGGAATACCTGGCCGTGGCGCCGTGGGGCGATCTTTATCCGTGTCATCAGTTTGTGGGAGAGAAGGAGTTCCTTTTAGGTAATGTTTTTGAAGGGATTCAAAAAACAGAGATCTGCGACTCATTTCGTAAATGTAATGTTTATACGAAGAAAAAGTGCAGAGATTGTTTTGCAAGATTTTACTGCAGCGGCGGCTGTGCAGCGAATTCCTATAAATTTCACGGGGTCATTGATGACGCCTATGACTTAAGCTGTGAGATGGAAAGGAAAAGAGTAGAATGTGCCATTATGATTCAGGCCGCTCTGGCACAGGAAAAGGAGAACGAAAATGGCGAGTAAGCGAAAAAAGAGCAGTAATCCGAAGCAGAATGCTGTTCTTACGATTGTGGCGATGCTTCTTGTGGCTGCCTTGTGTCTTTATACCGTGCTGGTAGGACTGGGTAAGCAGCACAAAGGCTCCGCGGAAAATATTGAGCTGGGTCTGGACCTGGCTGGCGGTGTCAGCATCACCTATGAGATTGAAGAGGAGAATCCTTCCGATACGGACATCTCCGATACGATCTATAAGCTTCAGAAGCGTGTGGAGAACTACAGTACTGAGGCGGAAGTTTATAAGGAGGGCTCTAACCGGATCACGGTAGAGATTCCGGGTGTGACGGACGCCAATGAGATTTTGGAAGAATTGGGACAGCCTGGTGATCTGTCCTTCGTTCTGGAAGATGGAACGGAGGTATTGACCGGTTCGAATATCGAGAGCGCGGAAGCCGGCACGCAGGAAGAAAATGGTATCAAGAATTACGTGGTAGCCCTCACGATGGATGATGAGGGAGCGGAGGCGTTCGCGGAAGCCACAGCAGATAATATTGGCAATGCCATTTACATTTATTATGATGGTGAGATTGTCAGCGCGCCGACTGTACAGTCAGAGATTACGGATGGCGAATGTGTCATTGAAAATATGGAAAGCTATGAGGCGGCCGAAGAACTGGCGACGACGATCCGTATCGGTGCCCTTCCGCTGACATTGACGGAAGTGCGTTCCAACGTAGTTGGCGCGAAGCTGGGACAGAACGCGATTCAGACCAGTTTGCTGGCTGGAGCCATCGGTTTGGTGTTCATTTTCCTCTTTATGACGATTCTCTATCGTCTGCCGGGATTCCTTGCTGGCGTCGCCCTATTCGGCTATGTCATTTTAGACCTTCTGGCTATCAATGGATTTAACGCGACCCTGACCCTTCCTGGTATCGCCGGTGTGCTGCTGGCTATCGGTATGGCCGTGGATGCCAATGTCATCATCTTCTCGCGTATCCGGGAGGAGATTGCCGATGGCAAGACGGTCATCAATGCCATCAATGATGGTTATGGAAAGGCGTTGTCCGCGATTTTGGATGGTAACATCACAACCCTGATCGCGGCGGCGGTTCTCTGGTTCCTGGGTTCCGGTACCGTCATGGGATTTGCCCAGACATTGACCATCGGTAGCCTTTTATCCATGATTACAGCATTGTTTGTGACAAAACGCCTGATGTTGAGTGTATATCATCTGGGATTCCAGGATGAGAAATTTTACGGCCGCGCAAAACCGATTAAGTTGAGAAATTATATCAAGGCGAGTAAGTTCTGTATGATTGCTTCCCTGATTCTCATCATCATCGGATTTATATTTATGCCAATCAATAAAAATAATATCGGAAGCATCTTGAATTTTGACCTTGAATTCTCCGGAGGTACTTCCATCACCTTGACTTTGGATGAAGATATCACGGATGAACTGGACGCGGAGATTTGTGACACGATCAGAGAGACTGTAGATGTAAATACAGTGCAGAGCCAGCAGGTGCTCAACTCCAACGAGCTTGTCGTCAAGATGAACGAGCTGACGCTCGATGATCGTGAGACGCTCGAGGAGACATTAAAAGCTGCTTATGAGATATCCGATTATCAGACGGAGCAGATATCAGCCAGTGTTTCCAGCGAGATGCGCCAAGATGCGGTGGTTGCGATCATCGTTGCTGTTATCCTGATGCTGATTTACATTGCCTTCCGTTTCCACGACGTCAAGTTCGGCGCCAGCGCGGTGCTTGCATTGATGCATGACGTGCTCATGGTCCTCATGGTATATTCCGTGATCAGACTTTCTGTAGGAAACACCTTTATCGCCTGCATGCTGACCGTCTTAGGTTACTCCATCAACGCGACCATCGTCATCTTTGACCGTGTCCGTGAGAACCTGAAGGATTCACAGCTGATGCGAGAAGGGCTGGATGTGGTGGTGAATACCAGTATCAGCCAGACATTGACCCGTTCCATCAATACATCCCTGACATCCTTTGTCACGATATTTATCTTGTATATTGTCGGCGTGGCCTCCATCAAAGAGTTCACCCTGACATTGATGTGCGGTATTGTATTCGGTGCGTATTCTTCCATATGTATCACTGGTCCGTTGTGGTATTACATGAAGAGTTTCTTTGACAGACGGAAGGCTGCAAGGAAAGGCGCGGGAAAGAAAGCATCCGGCAAAAATGCATCTAAGAATGCTTCGGACATGAGCGCATCTGGCAAATCGGATTCCGCAGACAAAGGGAAAGTGTCCGTGGAAACTGCCTCTGATTCACAGGGCAGTGGATCTGACGGGACATCCTCTGCGGCAAACTCGTCTTCCAATGCATCAAAGAAAAAAACCTCAGGCAAAAAGAAGAGAGCGGTAAAGAAAGCAAAATGGAAATAAAATTGAGCTGGAATTAAAACAAAGTCGGAAATAAAATAATGCGATTTATCAGGGGTTGTCGAAGTTCGGCAACCCTATTTTTTGCCAAAAACGTTTATATAAGATTTCGTATGTTTCCCTTGCATGGATTCGATGGAAACAGTATAATTGATTTATAAGTATCAAGCCAAACTGTCTCGATGTGTTGATTCATTATGGATTTTGTCGGTATTTTAGCATGGCAAGGAATATGATGGCGATGAATATCCGTGTGTAAAAGCACTGAAATACAGGGATTTGAGGAGGAAAGGATAAAATGAGAAGAACAGCTAAATACGTCACCTTATGTTTTGCAGTCTGTTTCCTGCTGTTGTTGCCTGTCAGGGCGCAGGCAGCGGTACGCACTGGCACGTATGAGAAAAATACGACATCAAATGGCACAACAGTAAGTACCCGTACTGTTGTCATCAAGAAGATTACAAAAAAGAAAGTGGTCTTTCAGATTTCATTTACCAGTTTGCGGCGGCTTGCCAGCACAAAAAAGATAGTTGGGAAAAGGAAAGGGAACAAAGTGACCTTTACATACTATTCCCCTAATTGGGACGAATATGGGACAGGAACGATGAAGCTGTACAAGAATTATGTAAAGATTAAGACAACGACCACAAAATCGAATCTTGGCGGGTATATCGGAACATCCGGGAAATGGGTGAAACTCAAGAGAACAAGCGGCAGCAAGAAGTTCATCACGTATTAAGGATATTATGTCATAAAAAGGAGGAGTTCCAACAGGTTCTCCTCCGGTTACTGGCCTCAAAAAAGGTGTCCGTAATGCATTTCATTTACTGGACATTTTAATTGTGCCCAGATACGGGAGGCATTTCGGCGGTTCAAATGTTTCCTGTCGCTTCATTTTTATTGGAAAACATCTCGAAAAATCACATATAAAAGTTTTTGGGAGGAACGGATGATGTCCTCCAGAGGCTCCTGCTTTCCATTGGTATACCAGGATGAAAATACACCAATCAGTCCAGACACTGCAAAGGTGACGGCTGTATTCATTTGTGGGGTGAATTCATTTATCTGAAGTGCAGATAATATTTGTGGTTTTGCCATTTCCACAAACTTCATGGAAAAGGTGGGGTCTCCGTTGGGGCCAAATAAAAGAACCAGCGTATCTCCGTGTGACTGCATCATGTCAAGCCCCATAGCAAATATTTGATCCAGTCTTTCACTTTTGAAATCTTTATAGGCCGAGGGAAACCCGGGGCTTAAATCGGCAAGGAGTCTGCTGTCTATATCTTCTAA